>CAKPST010000057.1 GCA_934183355.1 uncultured Prevotella sp. | reverse complement strand
GCAATCTGCTTCTGAGCTTCCTCGCTCTTCCAGTAGCCTACAACCACCTTTCTTGGTACACGCATACGAGTGCAGATGTGTCCAAACTCGATGTCGCCGTGAGCCGACTGGTTGAGGTTCATGAAGTCCATGTCGATAGAATCCCAAGGGAGCTCTGCGTTATACTGAGTATGGAAGTGGAGCAGAGGCTTCTCAAGAGCCTGCAAACCCTTAATCCACATCTTAGCTGGAGAGAAGGTGTGCATCCATGTGATGATACCAACACACTTCTCGTCGTTGTTGGCAGCCTTCATCACTGTCTCCACCTCTACAGAAGAGTTGGCAGTGCCCTTGTACACCACCTTGATAGGGATGATGCCGCTATTGTTGAGTCCCTCAACCATATCCTTTGAGTGACCGTCTACTATCTTAACTGTCTCGCCTCCATAAAGAAGCTGTGCACCAGTTACAAACCAAATCTCGAAATTGTCAAATGCCTTGATCATATTGCTTATTGTTTCTAATTATTAGTTTTTTTACCTTTTTACTTTTTTACCCTTTTACTTTTTTACTTTTTCTTTTGTCCATAGTAAGCATTCGGGCCATGCTTGCGGCTGAAGTGCTTCTCTACGAGCAATGGGTTCATAGTAGTGTTGGGATTAACACTGAACGACACGAATGCCATCTTTGCCACCTGTTCCATCACAACAGCGTTGTAAACAGCGTTGTCAGCATCCTTGCCCCATGAGAATGGGCCGTGGTTCTTCACCAATACGCCTGGAGTGTGGTCGGGATTGATGTTGTCGTCGAGGAACTTCTTCACAATCACGTTGCCAGTTTCCAGCTCATAGTTGCCCTTCACCTCAGCCTCTGTCATGTCAGGAGTGCATGGTATAGAGTCGTGGAAATAGTCGGCATGTGTAGTTCCGATGTTAGGAATGTCCTTGCCAGCCTGAGCCCAAGCAGTGGCATAGGTGGAGTGTGTGTGAACCACACCGCCCACGTTAGGGAATGCGCGGTAGATGGCGAGGTGGGTTGGGGTGTCTGACGATGGGTTGAGGTCGCCCTCTACCACCTTGCCAGTCTCAAGATCTACTACAACCATGTCGTTGACGGTCATCTTGTCGTAGCTCACGCCCGAAGGCTTGATGACTACAAGTCCACTTTCGCGGTCGATGCCCGACACGTTGCCCCATGTGAAAATCACGAGGTTGTGTTTCACCAAGTCAAGATTGGCTTGGAACACCTTTTCTTTGAGTGCGCTTAAATCTTTCATTGTTTATATTAATGAATTTAATAGTTACAATTTAAAGTTTGGCTCTTCTTTATAAGCCTTTTCGTTGAAGCGATACATATAAGCTCCGCGTTTGGATGTCAACTTGTCGATATGCTCAGTCTTCTCTATGAAGTCCATCTCCTTGATGCGCTTGCGGAAGTTGCGCTTGTCGATTTCCTCGCCGTTCACCGCTTCGTATACCTTTTGCAGCTGCGTGAGAGTGAATAGTTCGGGCAGAAGATTGAAGCCTATTGGCTCGTGCGAAATCTTCTCCTGCATCATGCGTCTTGCTTTGTCCACCATCTTGCGGTGGTCGGAGAACATTTCAGGCAGTTGTTCGATGTTTACCCAAGCCACATCGTGCTCCTGCTGCTGTGCCTGATCGTAGTCGGCAACATTTATCATCGAGTAATAGGCTATAGACACCACCCTGTTGCCAGGGTCACGACCTACATCGCCAAATGCTCCCACCTGCTTCATGTAGAGGTCTTTAAGTCCGGTGAGTCCGAATAGCACTCGTTTGGCGGCATCGTCGACACTCTCGTTCGCGTCTACGAATCCTCCGTAGAGCGACCATAAGCCGCGACCTGGGTCCATCTTGCGTTTTCCCATTAATACTCGCAACTCACCTTCGTCGAAACCGAAGACGATGCAGTCGACAGCAACAAGCAGTCGGTCGTGTTCGTTATAGAAATTTTCCATAATTGATAGTGTTTTTTAGTTTAATGTGACACCCATTCTTCAGAGTGGTGGATTTATTACCAGAAATACCAGTAGAATGCTCCACACAAACCAACAACAAGAAGTGTGCCTACTATATCCCATACATTCCAGCTTGAGCGAATCATCTTCTTGTAGTCGGAAGTGAATGTGATAGCCTCAATCTGCTCCTTAGATGGAGCCGGAGTGAAGAACGACACAACAATCATCATAGCGATGATGAACACCAGCAGCCAGCACTCGAAGATGAGCCAGTTTGTCTGCCAGAACCATGCTGTAGACTCCCAGAATGCACCATCCATAACAGCCTTGCCTGAGTCGGTGACTACGTTGGTGACAAGGCGAAGCATACCGATGACGAAACCGCCGATAAGTCCCCATTCACCAGCCTTAGGAGTGATGCGCTTAGAGAATATACCCAGTGTGAACACAGCCACCATTGACGGAGCAAGCAGCGACTGGATGCCCTGGAGATAGGTGTAGAGAGTGTCCATCGACATCATCACTGGCATCCAAGCCAAGCCGAGCAACACAACTACTACAGTAGCAATACGACCTACGAGCACGTAGTGAGCCTCGCTCATGCCCTTCTTCAGAGGCTTGTAGAAGTCCTCGGTGAAGAGTGTTGCACATGAGTTGAAGAATGCTGCGAGCGAAGCAACGAGTGCGCAAACGAAACCTATGGTGACGATGCCCTTGATGCCAGTAGGCAACACGTTCTTCACCATTACGGCGAAGGCTGCGTCGGTGTTGAGCTGTCCAGCAGCGTTGACACCCATATCAAATCCTGCGCCAGCCTTGTTCTGCAATGCAATGGCTATCATGCCCGGGATGAGGAACATGAAGCAGGGGAGAATCTTGAAGAAACCAGCTGCGATAGTACCGCGGCGAGCACGTTCTATGACCTTAGCATTGTCTTCGCCCGGCTGCTGACCGAGTACACGCTGAACGATGTGCTGGTCGGTACACCAATACCAGAAGCCGATGATAGAAGCTCCGAGGAACACTACATAGCCAGGATACTCAGGATACATAGGGTCGCCCTGGTCGGTGTGGAACATGTGGTTGATGCCGTAGCCGTCGTGCATGGCACGTGCGTTGTCCATCATGGCTGTCCAACCTGCCACGATGCTACCATCGCCCAGCATGTTAAGACCGAGGAAGAGCACGAGGAACGAACCGATGATAAGGATAGGGGTCTGGATAGAAGACAGAGTCATAACACCCTTCATACCGCCGAACACTGTGAATACAGCTGTGATGGCAATGAGTCCGATGGCTCCATACCAGAATGGGATGCCCAGAAGGAACTCGAAGAAGATGCCGCCTGTGAAGGCTGTCACACTCACCTTAGTGAGCACATAAGCCACGAGGGTGATGATAGAGAGCCATGAGCCAGTGCGATGGGTGTAGCGAAACTTCAGGAAGTCGGGCATTGTGATAATCTTGCCCAGCTTATTGTTCAAGAGCTGATAGAACGGAACGAACAGCCAGCCGAGGAACAGAATCATCCAGCCCTGCATCTCCCAGTGTGCCATGCCCACACCGTCCTTGGCTCCAGTTCCAGCGAGACCAACGAGGTGCTCCGAACCGATGTTGGCGGCAAAGATAGCCATACCGATTACATACCAAGGTTCGCCCTTGCCGAAGAGATAGTCGGATGAGCTTTCGCCTTTAGACGCTTTCTTGTCCTTAACGATGGCGTGCCATACAGCCCATACCACTCCGAGTAGACCTATAACGAGTACAGCCCAGTCGAGCCATACAAATTCATGTGAATTCCAGTTCATTTTTTCTTTGGGTTTTATTATTGTTATTTGGTTTATTTTTTTTCTTGTAATGGGGTAGAAGGTACGGCGCTTGTGCCGTACCACTCTGCCATTGTCCGTTTTAAGCTAATTGATATCCGACTGCTTTCTTTTTATTACTTAACTACAACTACTAATCCATATACTAAATTAAACTTATCATGACTATTCTTCAACAGACCTTATATGTATTCCGATTTTTCTTAAAATTTCAACTAAACTCTTAAATATCAATAGCTCTCGACGGATATGTTTTTTCTTTTCTTATGCCTATTTGTCGATTCCAAACTCGCCAGTCCAGAAGCGATAAGCCACATGGCTATAGTATTTCTCACCCGGTTTCAGGTATGGCGACGGCCAGTTTTTCTTGTTGGGTGAGTCGGGATATTTCTGACTCTCAAGGCACACTGACACGTGTTTGGGATATTTGATGCCGTGCTTGCAGCTGATGCCAGTTCCCTGGAAGTTGCCAGTATATACCTGAACGCCCGGCTCATTGGTGTACATCGAGAGTCCAATCTTAGTCACTGGCGACCATAGCACAGCGCACACCTTAGTGTCGTCGCCCTTGCCATCCTTGTATGTGTTCAGACACCAGTTGTGATCGTAGCCAGTAGCATTGCGAATCTGGTCGAACGTTGTGTCGTTGATAGTCTCCGAGAGAGCGTGAGCCTTGCGGAAGTCCATCGGTGTTCCCTCCACCGAGCGAATCTCGCCAGTCGTCATATATGTCGAGTCGGCAGGAGTGAAGTTGTCGGCGTTGAGGTAGAGCCACATGTTAGTGCCTTCCTTCGATGGGTCGCCGTTTAGGTTGAAGTAGCTGTGGTTGGTCATGTTCACCACAGTCTCCTTGTCGGTAGTGGCATCGAATGTGATGTCGAGTGTGTTGTTGCTCAAAACCTTATATGTAGTGTGAGCAGTCACCTTGCCAGGGAAGTTGTTGTCGCCGTCGGGCGAAACGATGGTGAGGATGAGTGTCGAGTCGTTGGGCTGCTCGGCGTCATACACCTGATATATCCAACCCGAAGGTCCACCATGCAGACAATGTCCGAAGTTGTTCTGTGGCAACTGATAGGTCTTGTCGCCCACGGTGAGCTTGCCGCCACCTATTCTGTTGGCATATCTACCCACTGACGAACCGAAGTCGCTCGGCGAGTTTACAGAGTCGGTGTATTGCTTTAGGTTGTCATAGCCCAGCACCACGTCTGTCGGTTTGCCATTGGCATCTGGCACAACGAGCGAAACCACGCGGCCACCAAAGTTGGTGATGCACACCTCCATGCCGTTATTGTTCTTCAGCGTATAGAGTGCTGTCTTCTTATTGTTTACGATGGAGTCGAAACGTGCAGGGTTAAGACCCGAAACGGTCTCGTCTGCTGTCTTTCCTGATGTGCAAGCTGAGAGCATTAATGCCGCAGTTGCAACACCAAAAAATGCCGGTTTTAGTAAGTTCATAATGGCAAATGTTTTTAGTTATTTTACTACTTGTTTGTTTTATGGGTGTAAAATTACCACTTATTATTTTAACTGCAAAATGTTTGAGTATTTATTTTATATCAAAAGTGTTTATTTTACACTTATACCCCGTTTTTTAACGTTTATAAATACTTTTCGATGCTTTTGAGGTCATTTTCATGATGTTTTCACGCGCACGTAATTTTAGTTTTCATTTTCTACTGCAATCTGCAATTTTCCAGAAAATTCGTCTGTATAGATTTGACAGTCTGTCTGTTGCACGATTGCAGATTGGCTTGCAGATTGAGGTCCTACTGCAATTATAGTTGTCGGATTTTGCAAAAAATAAAAGAGGTGTTGCAAACAAGGCTTGTTTGCGATGTAAACAAGGCTCGTTAGCGATGTAAACAAGGCTCGTTAGCGATGTAAACAAGGCTTGTTTGCGATGTAAACAAGGCTCGTTAGCAATGCAAACAAGGCTCGTTAGCAATGCAAACAAGCCCAATTTTGAAAGTCAATGTGTTTTTGGCGTAACGTGATTTTTATATATTGTAGTAGCTTGCAGTAGCTTGCAGTTCATGATAGTCTACTGCAATACGATTAAGTTTCAGATACTCAGCGAGTTAAGTAGTGTGGAGACTTAAAAATTGCAGATTGCAGTAGAAATTTGAAAAAGTTTTCCAGTATACCTATTATATAATAAGGTGTAATGTATACTATTATTTGGCATGCGTTTTGTTTCCTTCTACTTCATCAGATACTACTATTATTAATCTTAAAAACATAAAGTTATGGAAACATTCAAGGAAGTTATTTCGGGCAATCAGCTCGTGTTGGTGGATTTCTTTGCCACCTGGTGTCAACCGTGCAAGATGATGCACCCTGTGCTTGAACAGCTTAAGGCGGCAGTGGGCGACAAGCTCCGTATAATAAAGGTGGATGTCGACCAGCATAACGATGTGGCAGCAGAATATCGCATACAGTCGGTGCCGACACTTATGTTGTTTCGTGGTGGCGAGGTGCTCTATCGCAATAGCGGCGTGATGGACAAGGCAGAGCTGATGGCTCTGCTCGATCCATTCATGTAGCATCTCCCGAGGCTTAGTGCATCACACAGCCCATAGGCTTTTCGTCGTGTTCGGCTCTTACGGAGCCGGCATGACGCTGGCTGAACTCAAAGTGAATCTCTGCCAATTCCTTGCGTCCGAAGATGTAGTCGTCGTACATGTCGTCCATGTCAATGCCCTCACATTCGCCGTCGCCAAAACCTCCAAGCGCCTCCTTGACGATGTTCATGCGCTCGTCGACGGTGGTGTCTTTGATAAGTAAACTTTTCATTGTCTTATTCTTTATTTTATTAGATAGTGAATTCTTCAATTATAGTTTTCTAAAATCGTCTGTAAAATTATACAAATTGTTTGTAATATTATAAGTTTTTCAAAAAAAATATTAACTTTGCAGGATAAATTTGAATGTCCCCAATGCACTACATATAGCATCTTGTATATATAGAAAATATTTAATTCTTTTTATAAACAACAATAAATGAAACTATTACGACAAAAATATCTGATAGTATTGGTGATGATGTTTGTGGCGGCATGGTTCTCATCATGTTCTACACCAAAGAATGTCACCTACTTTCAGGATGCCACCATGCTCAATGGCATGGCTGTGCAAGACGAGCAACAGTTGCGTCTGCGTCCCGAGGACAAGATAAACATCGTGGTGAACAGTTCAAACCCTATGCTTGAACAACAGTTTACGCTGACCACTGCCAATACCACCCGTGTTCTTGGCGCAGCGGTGGTGGCAAAGACCACTGGAGGCGCAAGCGCAGGCAACTCACAGGTGCTGGCTTACACCGTCGACGAGCAGGGAACTATCAACTTCCCCGTATTGGGCAAAATATCTGTAGGTGGCAAGACACGCAAGGAGGTGGCTCAGTACATACAGCAGCGACTCATAGCTCGCGAGCTTGTCAGCGACCCTATAGTCACCGTCGAATATGTCAACATGGGAGTCAACATACTTGGCGAGGTGGCGCATGCCGGACGTATAGACATCACCAAGGACCATTTCACCATCATCGACGCCATAGCCTCAGCTGGCGACCTGACTATCAACGGCGACCGCAGCAATGTCTTGGTGACACGTCAGGTGGATGGTGCCAACCAGGTTTATACGCTCGACCTTACCAATATGCAGTCGGTGTTGACATCGCCAGCCTACTATCTGCAACAGAACGACCTCGTGTATGTGTCGCCCAACAACAAGCGCAAGCGCGAGGCTAATGCTACGGGCAACACGTTCAACAGTCCATCGGTGTGGATTTCGATAGCGTCGCTGCTCACTACTATAACAGCACTTATAATAAAATAATGTATGGATAACAATTATAATGTGGCACGCAAGTCGTCCGACGACTTTATCACCATCCCCGACCTGTGGCACCTGTGTGTGTCACGTTGGAACTGGTTTCTTCTTTCGTTTATAGTGTGCGTCGCATTCGCCTCGTTGTATCTGATGAAAGCCACGAAGATGTATTCGCGCGAGATGTCGGTGCTTGTCAAGCAAGAGACACAGGGCAAGAGCGCTACACAGACCGTCACCGACAACTCGTTCAATGACATCGGACTCGTGGCGCAGAATGTCAATGTGCAGAACGTGCAGCGTCAGTTTACGTCGCTCGCCATACTGTCTGAGGTGGCGCGTCGTGTCATGCATACACATAACGATCGCGAAACCCTACGCAAGGCAGAGAACATCAAGTCGCGACTGAAGGCTGAAATAGAGAGCGACAAGTCGACCATCATCACCATGAAGTATTCGGACAGCGACATGCGCCATGCCGAGCGTGTGCTCATGGAGATAGTGAATGTGTACAACGAGAAGCTGATAGCCGACAAGAAGAAAATAACGGCAAGCACGTCGCAGTTTATCGACGGACGTCTGGGCTTGTTGGAGAAGGACCTCGATGTGGTGGACGACAGCATCTCTAAGTTTAAGACGCGCAACAAGATTACAGACCTGTCGCGTGTCAGCGACATGTATCTGCAACAGCAGAGCCAGTCGGATGCCGAGATAATGCGCATCAACAGTCAGCGCTCCATGGCTACATACATCCTCGACCTACTGCGTAGCAAGGCGGCACGCATGCAGCTGCTGCCCACCAACTCGGGCATCAACAATCAAGTGGCTGAGACACAGATAGCACAATACAACGCTCTGCTCTTGCAGCTGAAGAACAACATGACGGCAACGTCAACGCAAAACCCACTCATCATAAAGCAACAGGCAGAGCTTGACGAGATACGCCGCAACATACTTGCCACCGTCGACAACCAGATAAAGACACTCGACATACAGCTACAGGCTTTGCAGGGATATTATGGCGAGGCTGACTCCAAAATCGTGTCAAATCCTACTCAAGCCAAGCACCTTGCCAGTGTGGAGCGCGAGCAGAAGGTGAAAGAGGGACTATATCTGTATCTCCTACAGAAGAAGGAGGAGAACGAGATAAGCATGACCTACTCGTCGGTGAACACCGAGATACTCGACATGCCACACGGCAGCGATGCTCCCGTAGCCCCCAATCGTCGAATGGTGATGTTCGCAGCCATACTCTTCAGTCTGCTGCTGCCAACAATCTTCATCTTTGTCAACGAAAGCATGGCTACCACCGTGCGCGACAAGTATGATGTAGAGCGCAAGACTACAGTGCCATTCATAGGCGAGGTGCCGTATATGGAGTGGGAACGTATCACAAATCCGTTGCTCAGATGGCTACTGCGCAAAAGACGCAAGGACAGAAGCGAGACACTTGTCGTTGAGTCAGGCAAGCAAGACCCCATCAACGAGGCGTTCAGAATGTTGCGCACCGACCTTGAGTTTATGACAGCCCGACCCGGCGACCGCAATGTCTACATCGTCACGTCGAGCTATGAGGGTTCGGGCAAGACGTTCGTGGCAACCAATCTCGCTGTGTCGCTCTCCATTAGTGGCAAGCGCGTGCTCTTCATAGACGGCGACTTGCGACATGCATCGGCTTCGAGAGTATTTAGTACATCACACAAGGGACTGTCCGACTATCTTGCCGAGCAAGAGGACAACTTGGTGGAAGTGATATATCATCTCGACAAATATCCGACTCTCGACATTATCACAGCAGGAACAATACCACCAAACCCAACCGAGCTGTTGTCGGGCAGACGACTGTCGCTGATGCTGAAGGAATTGCGCCCACTGTACGACTTCATCATCATCGACTGTCCTCCAGCAGAGGCACTTGCCGACACCGGACTCATTGAGCGCAATGCCGACCGCACGCTCTTTGTCATACGTGCTGGAATGTTTGAGCGCAAGAAGGTGCAAGACCTCGAAATCGACTCTATCAACGGCAAGTATAAGAACATAGGAATCATACTCAATGGCACCAAGCTTGCCGGAAGATACGGCTACTGCAAGGGCTATCGTTATGGCTATCGCAATGGCTATCAGTATGGCTATTACGACGCCAAGAGCAAAAAGATAAAACGTAAATAAGCAATAATAATGAGAAGCGCCAATCGTCGCATAGCTACAAATACAGCATATATGTATGTGCGTCTTATCACCACGATGGTGATAGGACTATATGTGTCGCGCCTTGCATTGGAGATACTCGGCGTGTCCGACTATGGACTGTTTGCCGTAGTGGGTGGAGTGCTTGCCATGTTCACCTTCATCAGCAATTCGTTGGCGAGTGCCACATCGCGATTTTTCAATACAGAGATGGGCAAAAAGGACGGCGATGTCAATGCGTCGTTCAATATCAATCTGCTGCTACATGTCTGTCTTGCCGCCATCATCCTGGTGCTTGCCGAGACCATAGGTCTGTGGTATGTCTACAACAGGCTCAATGTGCAGCCAGGCAAGCTGCCAGATGCCGTGTTTGTCTATCACATCAGCATAGTCACCGCTTGTCTTGGCATCATCAACGGACCCTATCAGAGTCTGTTCTCGGCACACGAGCGATTCAAGTTTATGGCTGTCATGGACATTGTCAATTCGTTGGTGCGTCTTGGTTGCATACTGATGCTCACTCTCTATCATGGCACTTATGCACTGCGCATATACAGCATCATCTTCTCGCTCACCACAGCCAATACATTCGTGGTCTATCATTGGGTGGCACATCGCAGTTGGGCACATATCATCAAGTACAGATTTGTGCGTGGATGGCATCGCTATCGTGATGTGTTGAGTTTTGGTGGATGGAACGTGCTTGCCACAATGGCATATATGGTGCGCTCGTCGGGCAGCGACCTGTTGCTCAACAGCTTCTTTGGCACAGCCATGAACGGAGCTTTTGCCATAAGTCGCACAGTCAATCAGAGCATCATGTCGTTTACGGGTAGCTTCGACAGCGCTTCGGCTCCGCAGATTATACAGTCGTATGCCGCAGGCGACCGCGACCGTTACACCTATCTCTGCAACAAGATAGGGCGCATCAATATTCTGATGTTTGAGTTGTTGTGCATTCCGCTGCTCATCGAACTCGACTTTGTGCTAAAGCTTTGGCTCGGCACCGTGCCAGATGGGGCTTATATGCTCACCTATCTCAATATCATTGTAGGCGGAATGGCGCTCACATGTGGCGGAATATTCAATCTGATAAATGCCACAGGACGTATACGATGGTTTAAGCTCAACACCAGCGTATTCTTCATAGCATGCATTCCCATTGGCTATATCTTGTTCGACAATGGATTTCCTGCCTACAGCATATTACTGCTGTTTCTTGTTGCCGACATATTGCAGCGTGGCGTGCAGCTATATCTGATGCACCGACTGCTCGGCTTCGACTCTTGGCGATATGCACGCGAGGCTTATGGGCGACCCTTGGTAATAGGCATCATAGCAGCCGTAGGCTTTTATGCCCACTCGTTTGTAGCTGTAGAGAGCGCCATAGAGAGCCTTGCCATTATCGGAGTAACTGCAATATTAACCATATTGCTGATATATGGCATAGGACTGACGGGTGAGGAAAGAGCAGCATTGAAAAGAGTGTTAATACGCAGGTAATAATTGTTTATTAGGTTGAAAATCACTACATTTGCAATATATAAAACATAAAGTATGGAAGGAAGCCCGCGCACACATGAAAGTGATGTAATGCAATTTTGCATTATAGCCATAGAAACAGCATCAAAGAAAATGAAAATCACTCCGACCGAACTTGTTCATAGGTTGGAGCGACAAGGACTCATTGACGGCAGGCTTATCAAATACTATGATATGCTTCATACACAAAGTGCCGAATATGTTGCTGATGATATAATAGAAACACTATACAACTATGAACATGAGTAATAAGGAAAACATACTTAAAGCCATTTGAAGTTGAACCTAAGTAGAACTTAATTATATGAAAGATTATATACTATATAGAAAAATAACTCGTATAATAATACAGTTGGCGAGTGAACTCCAAATATCGACTAAACGTGCTATGCTGATATTCTACAATTCTACAGTGGGACAGCAGATACATGACCCAAAATATGGATATCAAATAATGTCGGATACATATATTGTGGAAGATATAAAGGCAGAATTAGGACAAAAATTTATTTAATTATGCGTGTTTTATATATAACACATGTTGGCGCTATGGATGGTGCCAACAGGAGTTTGCTTCAACTGATAGAGGAATTGCGTGCTAACCACAATGTTATTCCTACTGTTGTTTGTCCACGTGAAGCCACTCGCAACGGTCAGTCCATTGCTTCGGAATGTAGTAAAAGGGGCATAGAATGTTACGTGGTTCCTTTGGTTAAGTTTAAGTTGGCTGTTGGCAAATCCTTTATTGAAAAGCTAAAAATCTTTCTGTCTTTTATTATACGAAACATCTACTTAATATTCAAACTTAGAAATGTCAGATTTGATATGGTGCATTCCAATTCGAGTGTGATAGATATGGGAGCTTATGTCTCTATGGCTAGGCGTGTTCCTCATATTTGGCATTTAAGGGAATTTGGCTATGAGGATTTTCGGCTTGTTTCTGTGTTTGGCAAGAGATATGAACGTTGGACTTATAGAAAATGCACATACGCCATAGCCATATCAAAAGTTATAGAAGAGAAATTTCGACCATATTTCATTAATCGTATTAGGCTGATATACAATGGTGTTGTTCCTAAGGATGAATCATTATTGGCTATACACAATAATAAGGTGACAACTTTTTGCCTGACGGGTAG
>CAKPST010000056.1 GCA_934183355.1 uncultured Prevotella sp. | reverse complement strand
CGGATTGCATCCGTACTTAAGTGCTAATTCTTTCATACAGTGATTATAAGAATGAAAAATATGTCTGCAAAATTACAATTTTTCCACTAAAAATCAGTACATTTGCCCCGAAATATTATGCAATTAGTATGTTATGAATTATGAATTACGCATTGAAGAAACTTTTTGATACTGTAGAGCATCAGTTGGGGCGCATTCCACAGAAGATACACGCCAAGGAGATGCTGACAAAGTACATCAAAGGAACAGAGAAGCCAAAGCGCGAAACACTCGACCGTATCTCGTTGTTGGTGGGGTTCCAGGATTGGGAGAAGTTCAAGGAGGCGCTGCATGGGGATACCGATGGGCAGGAGAACTTCAAGTGATGTTGACATAAAAACAACGTTGACAATAAAATAAAACGACAATAAAAACAACAACGTCGACAACAAGTCAACAACTTTTATAGTTAGTGCGCCGTGCCAACCGGCACGGCTTGGTGAGATAGATGAAGTTTTATTGGACTCTTCTCGTGTGTTCCAATATTTGTTTACTTGCTTATTTCACCAAGCCGTGCCGGTTGGCACGGCGCACTAACTATAAAAGTTGTTGACCTGTTGTCGACGTTGTTGTTTTATTGTCGACGTTGTCGTTTTTATTGTCGACGTTGTCGTTTTTTTTATTCGCAGTCGACGTTTTATTTGAACGAGATTTTGCTCGTCGCCCCCATCAACCCCCAGTACATCAAGCATCCCGTCACCAGTCCCGCTATTGCGTCTATCGCATAATGCGCCTGTATATACACTGTGGCGAGACACAAGAATACGTAGAAGGGCATGAATATCCACACGAGTTTGCGCTGTCGTGTGTGCGCCGCCAGCAGCATGCACACCGTGGCAATGCCTACATGCGACGAGGGGAAGGCTGCCGTAGGACGCTCGCCCGCCGCCTTAGCATCCTCCACAAGGTCGTAGAAGAAGCCGTCTACATATCCCGGTGTGGGCAGACACTCCTGGTGAGTGTTGAAGTAGTCGCCGATGGCAGGGAACACTCCGTGCGTGATATTGTCTATGCCCACAGCCTTATAATAGAATGTAGGACCCGCAACGGGTACAAAGATGAACACCACGTAGTAGATAAAGAACGAGGCGAGGATGATAAAGGCAGTGCGCTCAAACTCGTTATACCTGCGGAAGAAGTAGAAGAACACCGTCAAGGCTATCATCGGATAGTAGCTGGCATAGCCCATGCTCATCAGTTCTGACACCACCGACCACGAGAAAGTGGAGGCGAAGGTCAGCGCCGGTTGGAATCCAAACAGACTCTGTTCCCATCCGCAGAACAAGTGGTCGAGGTTGCTGAACATTCTATTCAGCTCGTATGTGTCGGGATACCACCACGCCAGCAGCGACATCTGCGCCACCACACGCACACAGCGTGTCAGTCGGCACGGCACAAGTCGGTAGACCACCCACAGTGCCACTATCATTGCCACCACTCGCACACGTCCCCATATCATCGCTTCGGGGTTTTGCAGCTTGGTATATGCGAACAGCGCCACGCCAAGCGTGAGCAATGTGTAGGCTATTACGAGCCATTCGAGAGCCATGAGTCCGCGCCTGGGCTTGCTCTCGATGGCGAATAGTTGTTTAATAAAGTTCATTATTATCTGTTTCAGTATTTATTTTACAACCATCCGTTTTTCTTATACCACTCCACGGAGAGCTTCACGCCCTTCGCAAGTTTGTAGTGGGGGTGATATCCCAGCTCGTCCATGGCTGGCTCTATGTCGCATCGCCAGTTGCGTTGCTTCAGGATGTTGTATTTGTCGTTGTTGAGTGCTATTGGTTTGTGTGTGATGTGGCTTATCTTCTCTCCCAAGAAGGTGACGATGCGCAGTACCCACACCGGTGCAATGATGCGCAGCATCCACTTCACGCCCATCTCCTTCTTCAGCAAGTCGCTGAACTCTGTAGAGCGATACACCTCGCCGTCGCTTAGGAAATACTTACGACCACTCATTCCTCTGTCGAGTGCCAGGAACACAGCCTGCACCACGTCCAGCACATATACGAAGGTGATGTCTTGCTGAGTGAATCCCACAGCAAAGTCGACATGCTTCTTGATGCTCTCTGCCATGAGGAAGTAGTCGCGCTCTCGCGGACCATACACTCCCGTTGGTCGTAAGATGATGTATGGGAAGTCGTTGCCTATTGAGTCGAGATAGCGCTCTGCCTCCAGCTTGCTCTTGCCGTATGCTGTGTTGGGTCGTGGACAGTCGTTCTCGGTGATGTCCATGTAGGGCTGCTTCTCGTGTATGGCTCCGTATACGCTGAGCGAGCTGAGGAACACAAATCGCTTCAGTGGCATCTGCATCTCGATGAGTGCGTCCACCAGATGGCGTGTTCCGTCGGTGTTCATGCGGCGGAAGTCGGCTTTGTCCAGACACTTAGTCACACCGGCAGCGTGCACCACGTAGTCGAAGTGCATGCCGCTGAGTTGCTCCTTGAGCCTCTCCTTTGAGGAGAAGTCAAGCTCTATGAAGTTTATACGATTGTCCGTGAGATACTTTTTAGAACTCGTATGTCTCACCGCCGCCCACACATCCATACCTCTATTGAGTGCCTCTTCGACGATGAAACTGCCAATAAAACCGCTGGCTCCGGTTATCAATATCTTGCTTGTCATTATGAGTATTGGTACATAATCGGGTGCAAAGATAGTGCAAATTGTAGACAACACAAAACTTTCATACCTAATTAGATACATTATATGGATATTTTTACTATATTTGCAAACGAAACATATAACTAAACATCAATTTTATTTATTAATACCAAAACTCAAAAACTATGACAAAGTATCTACATCGTCAAGGCAGACGGCAACACTGTTAAGGTGAATGTTAAGTAAGAACAATTTACCACAACCATTATATATAACACCAAGCACGAAGCCTTTGTTGCAATACAACAAGGGCTTTTGTCGTTTTGTTACAAATGCAACATATATTAATATTTGTTTAAACTTTGACCTCCTAAAAACCTCACTTGAAAACCTTGGATGTGGCATTTTGTCACATTCCAAACCTAAATTTTCATTATAACGAATTGTTTGCATACATCATGCCAAACTTATAAACATTAAGAAAAAATACATAAAAAGGGGATAATTGGAATAAATATGGCATAAAACATAACTTTTTGTGTTAAAATATTTGGTGCGAATACAAATAATACGTAATTTTGCAAATAGATTTTAAATTATAAAAAATTATTGATACGGTCTTGTATTTGAGATAACACTCATGTAATGTGCAGCGGCAGCATCCCTATTTGCCACATTTAGTGGCGTTTTCCTATAAAAATAAGCCGCCTACCACGAGTTCCCGACAATAACATTGAATGAAAAATTACAAATATACATTTATTAATTAAGAGAGAGATTTATGGAAAAAAGACTCATGACACTTGCGGCAAGCGTGCTCCTTACCAGTGGAGTAGCTATGGCGCAATCTCACATTTCCGGCAAAGTCACCTCTTCTGAGGATGGCGAGCCTATCGTAGGCGCGTCTGTCAAGGTTGTAGGCTCGAAGACTGTTGGAGCCGTCACAGACGTAGACGGTAAATTCTCTATCAATGCACCGGCTGATGCCAAGCTTGAGGTTTCATACATTGGTATGGATACCAAGATTGTTAAGGCTGGACGCAACATGAGCATTACGCTTGTTCCCGGTCAGCACAGTATCGACGAGGTGATGGTTGTTGCCTTCGGTACTGCTAAGAAGTCTGCCTTCACAGGTTCGGCAGCTGTCGTGGGTTCGGCTGAACTCTCTAAGTCGCAGGTAACCAGCGTCACTAACGCCCTTGCAGGTGCGGTTCCTGGTGTGCAGCTCACATCAAGCAACGGTGCTCCTGGTTCTACATCTACCATCCGCATCCGTGGTTTTAGCTCGCTCAACGCTGGCAACGACGCCCTCATCATCGTGGACGGCGCTCCTTTCTCAGGCGACCTCAGCAACCTCAACCCTCAGGACGTAGAGTCAATGACAGTCCTCAAGGACGCTGCCTCTAACGCCCTCTATGGTGCACGTGGTGCCAACGGTGTCGTTATGATTACCACTAAGCGTGCCAAGGCTGGCAACGCCAAGGTGACTCTCGACGCTAAGTTCGGTTGGAACAGCCGCGCTCTTCAGCACTACGACGTCATCACCGACCCGGCTGAATACTATGAAATGCAGTATCGCGCATTGAACAACAAGAATCTTGCCGACGGTATGAGCGCTACTGACGCATGGAAGGCTGCCAACTCAGTACTCACAGGTCCGGCTGCCAACGGCGGTTTGGGCTACAACATTTGGACAGTTCCTACAGGTCAGGCTCTCATTGGTATGAATGGTCGCATGAACCCTAACGCCACACTCGGTCGCCTTGTAAGCTACAGAGGACAGGACTACTGGATTACTCCAGACGATTGGGAAGATGAGTCTACACGTGTAGGCAAGCGCCAGGAGTACAACCTCGGCATCAGCGCTGCCAACGACCGTGCTAACTTCTACGCTTCTCTCGGCTATCTCAACAATGAGGGTATCACATACGCATCTGACCACCAGCGTCTTACTGGTCGTCTGCGTGCCGAATATCAGGCTAAGAGATGGCTCAAGGTAGGTGCCAACACCACATTCGCTCACTACGAGAGCAACTCTCTGTCAAGCAATGGTGAAGACAACTCTATTTCTAACGTTTGGGCATTCACATCTCAGATGGCTCCTATCTATCCTCTCTACGTGCGCAACGGCGACGGCTCTAAGATGATAGATGGCAACGGTTTCACCGTTCGCGACTATGGCGACGGCATGAACGCAGGCTTGAACCGTCCGTATCTTCCTAAGGCTAACCCATTGCAGGACAACCTCCTCAATACCAACAACGCTCAGGGCAACTCGGCTTCTGCCAACGGTTTCGCTGACATCGAGTTCATCCCTGGCTTGAAGCTCACTCTCAATGGTACATATACTCTTGACGAGACACGTTTCAACCACGTATACAATGGCTACTACGGACAGTTCGACTCTACTGGTGGTACTGTGTCTGTAACCCACATACGTACATACGAGTACAACCTCCAGCAGTTGCTCAACTACACATTCACCGTAGCCAAGAAGCATAACGCTACTATCATGCTCGGTCATGAGTACTACGACGCTCGCTCTTATGTAGTAGGTGGAGCTAAGTCGAAGATGTTCTCTGACCAAAACAAGGAGCTTGACGGCGCTATCATCGACAACCAGCAGGCTACATCTTACCAGACTCGCTACAACAACGAGGGCTTCTTCGGACGTTTGCAGTACGACTATGAGGGCCGCTACTTCGGTTCGGCATCGTTCCGTCGCGACGCTTCTTCACGTTTTGCGCCCGATCATCGTTGGGGTTCATTCTGGTCGTTGGGTGGTGCATGGCTCATCAACAAGGAGGCATGGTTCAACACACCAGTTTTCGATGAGCTCAAGTTCAAGGCTTCTATCGGTCAGCAGGGTAACGACAACATCGGTGCATATCGCTACACCGACGTATATAGCGTGTCTAACTCAGGTGGCAATGTAGGTATCACATTCGGTTCGAAGGGTACACCTGACATCACATGGGAGAAGAACACCAACATCAACACTGGTTTCGAGTTCTCATTGTGGAAGGGTCTCGTCAGCGGTTCGTTGGAGTACTACTATCGTAAGACCACTGACATGCTCTTCTCATTCTCTGTGGCTCCGTCACTTGGCTACACCAGCTACTATGACAACGTAGGTTCGCTCTACAACACAGGTGTTGAGTTGACATTGAACTATAGCGCTATTCGTGCTAAGGACATACAGTGGGACATCAACTTCAACGTTGCCACACTCAAGAACCGTCTGACTGAGCTCCACCCGGACAAGCAGACATCTACTCTGTACGATGCCAAGGGCAAGCCTTACTATGGCTATGCAAGCGGTGCTTCGTTCATCTCAGAGGGCTTGTCAATGTACACATGGCGTCTCAAGGATTATGCTGGCGTGAGCGAGACAGGTACTTCAATGTGGTGGAAGAACGTATATCAGCAGGACGAGAATGGCAAGGACATCATCTACGACAAGAACGGCAACGTGGTTGACGAGTCATACAAGGGCGCAACACACAAGAAGGTGGTTGGTCGTGAGAAGACAGAGAAGATGGCTGAAGCCGACTACTACGTAACAAAGGAGACTTCTATTCCTAAGTTCTACGGTGGTCTTGGCACTACTCTTCGTGCTTACGGATTCGACCTCTCTGTCAACTGCTCGTTCCAGATTGGTGGCAAGGGCTATGACGGCACATACGCTGCGTTCATGGGCTCTCCGACATCTGCATCTATTGGCTCCAACTTCCACAAGGACCTCTACAAGTCGTGGACAGCTGAGAACAAGAACACCAATATCCCGCACTTCGAGTATGGCGAGCTTTACGGCAGCGCAGTTTCTACACGATTCCTGACTGACGCAAGCTATCTCAATATCGAGAACATCAACCTCGGCTATACATTGCCTGCAAGCCTTGTTAAGCCACTCTCTATTGAGAATCTCCGTCTGTACATGGCATGTGAGAATGTTTGCTACTTCTCAGCACGTAAGGGCTTCGACCCACGTCAGTCTTACGGAGGCGCTACTACTTCGTCTAACTATTCGCCGATGCGTACTATCTCAGTCGGTGCAAGTGTTACATTCTAATTAATATAAAAGTAGTATAACAATGAAAAAGATCAATAAGATATATTCAGTTGTGGCACTTGCTGCCACACTGGGTTTTACAAGCTGTATAGAGGAAACTATCCCATTGGAGGGTGCCGCCACTGCTGAGCAGATTGGTCAGTCGGCTACTGCTCTCGAAGGTTCTCTCAATGGTATTCCACAGCAGATGACACAGGCATGGGTGGCTTATGGCAAACGTGTACAGGATGCCGACCTCGGCTATCCTCTCCTCATGGCTGCTCAGACAGAGTTGCTCGGCGATATGTTCACAGGCGCAGCCGACATCGGCTACGACTGGTTCCTCGCATACAATACTCCGATGGTAGCTTGGGGTCCAACTACTGACGAGAACTACATGCCTTGGTTCACACTCTACAAGTTCATCAAGTCTGCCAACAACATCATCAGCTCTGCCGATATCAACAGCGAGAATCCTCAGATTCGTGCTTATGCAGGTGTTGCTTATGCTTGCCGCGCTTTCGACTATCTGATGTTGACACAGTTCTACGAGCCAGTAGAGAACAAGTATACCGACGTTTCGGCTGTCAAGGGTCTTACAGTGCCTATCGTGACTGAGGCTACTACTCCAGACGATGCTAAGAACAATCCACGTGTGTCTCACGACGAAATGATGGCATTCATCCAGAGCGACCTCGACAAGGCAGAGAAGGCACTTGACGGTGTGGCACAGAACAATCACAAGTTCCCAACTCTTGCTGTAGTACACGGCATACGTGCCAAGGCTTTCTTGTGGGACAAGAAGTTTGCTGAGGCTGCTACTTATGCACGCAAGGCTATCGAGGCTTCTAACGCTACTCCGATGAACGAGAATGAGTGGACCAACCCAACAACTGGCTTCAACTCAGCATGTAGCTCATGGATGTGGTATGTGTCTTACTCACCTGAGGAAATGCGAAACCTCAGCAACTTCATCGGTATGATGTCAAGCGAGGCACAGTGGAGCTATGGTCAGTTGGCTAAGCTCGTTATCGATCGTTCGCTCTACGACAAGATTGGCAAGACCGACTTCCGTAAGCACGTGTTCCTCGATCCGGCTAAGTACGACTACTACAACTATCAGACTTGCATCAACCGCGAGTATATCGAGGAGCTTCCAGCATACACTTCTCTGAAGTTCCGCTGCGTCAATGGCGACTACAGCAACTACAAGGTAGGTGGTGCAGCTGACGTTCCAGTTATGCGTGTTGAGGAAATGTACTTCATCGAGGCTATCGCTAAGGCTGAGGCTGAGGGCGTAGTATCAGGCAAGGCTCTGCTCAACAAGTTCATGCAGACCTACCGCGACCCGAAGTTCGCTGCTAAGTCAACTGAGTTGCGCGACTTCGTGATTGAGGCGCTCGACCAGATGCGCATCGAGTTCTGGGGTGAGGGCAACGCATTCCCACTTGCTAAGCTCTACAAGGTAGGCACAATGCAGTGGTATGAGGGCAGCAATGTATCAAGTCCTTACTTCCGCATCAACTGCGAGGGCATCAAGCCTAACTGGACCTTCATGATTCCTCAGACTGAGGTACAGGCAAACGTTGCACTTGAGGGTAAGAACAACCCTGACCCGACAATGTCTGGCGACTTCCCTTCACCACTCGGCAAGTACAGCGACCCGAAGTAAAAAGCCAACAACGTAGTGTTTAACTTTTCAACATCAAGAACAATATGAAATTGAACAAGATATTTTTAGGTCTCATCGCCATGCTGTCAGTAGTTCTGACAGCATGTTCCGACGACGACTACAAGTGGGCAAGCGTTTCTGGCGACCAGGTCTACTTTAGCAGCGAGCTTTCAAGCGTGTACGATTTGTCTAAGCAGGCTTCTTCATTCAATGTGGAGATTTCGCGTGTCAAGTCTGACGCTGAGGTTACAGTGCCTATCACAGCACAGCTTGTTGAGGGCTCTATCCTCACAGTGCCGTCGAGCGTAACATTCAAGGAAGGCGAGAAGACAGCCACTATCACCATCTCTTACGACCCTGCAAAGGTAGTTTATGGCACATACGAGGACGTAGTTCTCGCCATCGGTGACGACAACTACACCACAGAGTATGGCTACAGCACATACAAGTTCAAGGCTGGTGCTACTGAGTGGGTTGACATGGAGGCTAACAAGTCTATCGGATACTTCCGTGACGACTGCCTTTCACTTATCTTCGATCTCGGCGCACCTGTAACAGAGGTTCATGTGCAGAAGAGCATCGTCAACGAGGGTATGTATCGCGTAGTTGAGCCTTATAGCTCATTCTTCAGTCAGGTTGCTGCCGAGGCTAAGGCTGAGGGTTCTTCTAATCCATTTGCATACGATGAGACTACAGCACACACATGGGTGATCAACGCTACCGATCCTAACTTGGTTTACTTCGAGACTTGCAATACTGGTATGTCGTTTGTAGGTCAGGCAGGTTATGGCGAAATCTCATTGAGCAGTGCTGCTCGTGTATTGGCTGATGCCAACAATATGACTGTCGACCAGCTCAAGCAGAGCCATCCTCAGTACTTCGGAACTTTGGAGGACGGCATCATCACAATGCCTGCAGGCGCTATGGCTATTTCTATGGTAGGTTTCCAGGAGGGCAACTTCCTCGTGACAAACAAGAATGGTCTGTTCGCTTTGGCTTTGCCAGGATATGAGATTTCTGACTACAGCGTTTCTGCTGAGTACACAGGTCGCTACACTGACGCCAATAACAACGACTATGCTAACTTCAACATCACATTTGGTGCTGACGTAGCTTCAGTTAAGTATGCTCTTGTAGATGCCAAGTCTACTATCGACGCAGTTGTTGAGGGCATCGTTTCAGGCTCTGTTGAGGCTGCCGAGACTACAAAGTCAGGTGCAGTGAAGATTTCTTATGAAAAGTCAGGCAAGTATGCATTAGTGATGGTTGCTTACAACGCTGCCAAGAAGGCTGTAGGTTCTGCGACTCTCAACATCAATCTCAGCTCAAGCAATGACGCAGCTGCCAAGTACAAGGCCATAGCTTCTGGTGTTACTTCATTCAGCTTGAGGGACCTCAGCTCGGTTATTTCACAGAAACCTTGGGGTACATTGGAAATTGATGCAAAGATAGAGGCTGTTCTTTCTCAGAACGAAAACGAACCTACTGAGTTCAAGATTTCTCCGTTCATGCTTGAAGGTACAGAGCTTGAGTTTACACTTGACGAGAATGGAGTGGTTTATGTTGATAGCCAGGAGTCAAGCATCGCGAATCAACAAGGTAATAAAGCTTACGCATCTGACATCGTGACATTCTTCGGTCCTGATACAGATAATGGCAAGCAGATGCTCAAGTATGGTTACAACTCTTCTTGGAACAAGAAGGATGGTGTCATCGTCCTCAACCTCCTCTATCACACAGCTGATATGACGGGATTCTTCGCTTTCGAGCAGGAGAAGTTTGAGATTCTCGACGAGCTTGAGTCACCGAAGTTCGCTGCTGCCGTAGCTAAGGCTAAGAAGGCTGCTGCTGAGCGCAAGTACATCATGCGTCCGGCTGAGACACACAAGATGGGCTTGCTCAAGAAGTACTCGATTGCCAACCGCGCATCTATGAAGAAGTTCTAATTAATGAGAAAATTAAGTGAACATAAGCACTTATAATAACACATAACTAAGAAATCTCCAGACAAAATTCTTTGTGTGGAGATTTTTTGGGTATATACCAAAACATTAAAAACCCTAATCAATATGAAGAATTATTCAAAACTCCTTATTGCTGCAGCCTTTGCTTGCAATGCAATAGCTGCTTCTGCCATTCCCGCAATGCGCGGTGTATGGCGCACGTTGACCCTTGTCGACGGCACACAGGTGCGTGCCGAACTGCGTGGCGACGAGTATGGTAGCTTCTGGATGGCTGCCGATGGTTCGTGCTACACACCTACGGCAGACAACTCTACATTCTATGTCAAGACCGACATCAAGAAAGTTTTGGAGGTGAGCGACGTGAAGCGCAAGGCTGCTAACGCCTATCGTGCCAAGCGAATGCAGGCTGCTGGCAAGCCGATGCGTGTGGGCAAGCCCACTGGCTCGTTCTTCGGCAAGAAGAAGGGACTCATCATCCTCGTGGAGTATCAGGACACCAAGTTCGGTATAGGCTATAACCAGAAGTTTGTCAACGGTTATGTCAACGGTCCTCTTCTTAAGTCGCACACAACTCGTGGCTTCGTAGGCACCGTTAAGGACTACTTCCTCAGTCAGTCGAATGGTCAGTTTGAGCTTGACTTCGACGTAGTAGGTCCTTACACTCTCAAGTACGACCATGCCCATTATGGTCAGGACAATGCAAGTACCGGCGAGAAGGACGTCAATCGTGGCTCAATGATATTGGAGGCAGTGAAGGCAGCCGATGCCGATGTCAACTTTGCCGACTACGTATGGACTGACAATGGCGAGGTAGACCAGGTGTATGTGCTCTTTGCTGGTCATGGACAGGCTGACGGTAGCGCGAATACCACCATTTGGCCGCACGAGTCGGCGCTCTCTCAGAGCGAGGTTGGCACTCCTTATACCTCAAATGATGTTGATGCCAAAGGCAACAAGGTGAAGGTTGACACCTACGCATGTGGACCAGAGTTGCTCAGCACTTACCGTGCAGGTATTGGCACACTCTGTCATGAGTTTGCCCACTGTCTTGGCTATCCCGACCTCTATGATACATCATACTCAAACCACTTTGGTATGGGCAATTACGACCTCATGGATGCAGGTAGCTACAACGGCAACTCATTCTGCCCGCCTAACTTCTCGGCTTATGAGAAATGGTTTGCAGGTTGGATCAATCCTATAGTGCTCGACAAGCCTGCCACCATTAAGGGCTTGTCTGCCCAGGATGTGGCTTATGGTCAGGCATTCCTCGTCAACAACGACGCTGTCGACAATGAGTATTATCTGATTGAGAATCGTCAGAAAATCGTTGGCGTATGGGATAATGAGATTCCGACAAGTGGCATGATGATTACACACGTCGACTATGACGAGAACGTTTGGAGTTTCAACAATGTCAATTCGTGCATCAAGTTCAGCGTAGAATATAGCAACCCTGCATACAAGAAGTATGACAGCGACCACGAGCGCCTCACCATCATTTGTGCTGACAACACGCGCACCTCAGGTTCGCAAAAGGGCGACCTCTATCCGTACAACGGCAACAATGCGCTCACCGATACATCAGAGCCAGCTGCTACTGTATACAATGTGAAAACTCACATGGGCAAGCCTATCACCAATATCAAACTGAATATTGACGGCACCATAGACTTCGACTTCATGGGTGGAAGCGCTGACAATGTCATCACAGCCATCGAGACAATAGCTCCCAACGGAGCCAAGAACGACGGCAAGGTGTACTCTATAGACGGACGCTATCTGGGCAACGACATCAACGCCGTAGGCAATGGTGTATTTATCCAGAATGGCAAGAAGATTGTGAAGTAAAA
Organism: uncultured Prevotella sp.; assembly: GCA_934183355.1. GTDB lineage: Bacteria > Bacteroidota > Bacteroidia > Bacteroidales > Bacteroidaceae > Prevotella. The sequence goes on along the minus strand of CAKPST010000056.1, from coordinate 379 downwards.
CAATGCTAACATAGGAGGGTGTGGCTGCATGCCACACCCTCTCTGCGTTATTAATAGCAGATAGAGTGGGGGCAACCAACTTTTTTATCAATTTCGATTAAAAAAATCACGAAAAGTTTTGGAGGTTAGAAAAAAGTTAGTATCTTTGCACCCGCAATCAAGACATAACGCATTGCGAATGAATAAAATGCTTCAATAGCTCAGTTGGTTAGAGCACCTGACTGTTAATCAGGGGGTCGTTGGTTCAAGTCCATCTTGAAGCGCTTTTTATTAAATTGGCAAGCGCAAAATAAAATAGATTGTAATGCTTCAATAGCTCAGTTGGTTAGAGCACCTGACTGTTAATCAGGGGGTCGTTGGTTCAAGTCCATCTTGAAGC
>CAKPST010000055.1 GCA_934183355.1 uncultured Prevotella sp. | reverse complement strand
CGACACCTGCCGTCGCCGACAGCTTCTACTTTCGGAAGTGGGGTTCCCTGTGCTGCCCGGACTTTCCTCTCCTGTGCAAGTGCACAGCAGCGACAGAACCGAGACACTGTTTCCAACGGACTGCAAAGGTACTGCATTTTTTTGAGTAACGGAAATTATACGACAACAAAAAAAATCAAGTTTGAAACAAAAGTAAAAAACGGGGTGAAGATTTCTAACAGCCGTTAATATGTTAAATTAGAGTGTTAAAATGGGATAAAGATACATGCCAATTTGACACTTTAACAAATATTGCGTCTATATTTGCAACCACAAAACAACAAACGCTATTGTTTTAACACAACAACAGCCATGTATGACCGCAATATGTCAAAAAGGCAAAAGTTGTTAAATACAGAGAGTTTATAGGAAAATAATAACAAAACAAGAAAATAAATAAGAATTATGAAAAAGTATTCTAATTATTTGGTTGCAGCAATGAGCGTAATCGCCCTTGCTTTTTCTACAGGAACATTGATTAAGGTGAATGCTTCTCCTGCTACTTCTGCAGCAGTTCCGGCACAGCCAGTCGACTTGACATACGCTGCCGAGAAGTCGTTGCCGTCTGTCGTACATATTCTCAGCACTAAGAATTCTAAGGTGCAGACTGTGGAGGTACAGAGCGACCCATTCTCTGACTTCTTCTCAGACCCATTCGGATTCTTCGGCAATCCCAACCAAGGACAGGGTGGCAGACAGAAGCGCAGCGTGCGCACTCCGAAACAGCAGGGTAGCGGTTCGGGCGTTATCATCTCTACCGACGGATATATCGTCACTAACAACCACGTGGTGGCTGACGCCGACGAACTGACCGTTACACTCAATGACAACAAGGAGTATTCGGCTCGCATCATCGGAACAGATAAGACCACCGACCTCGCTCTCATAAAGATTGACGGCAAGAATCTGCCTGCCATCACTATCGCTAACAGCGAGGACATCAAGGTGGGCGAATGGGTATTGGCTGTGGGCAACCCATTCAACTTGACCAACACTGTGACTGCTGGTATTGTCAGTGCTAAGGGACGTTCGTTGTATCAGAATGGTGTAGAGTCGTTCATACAGACCGACGCTGCCATCAATCCGGGCAACTCGGGCGGCGCACTGGTGAACACTCGCGGTGAGCTCATCGGCATCAACGCCATGCTCTACTCGCAGACTGGCTCGTTCAGCGGCTACGGATTTGCCATTCCGACATCTATTATGAATAAGGTAGTGGACGACCTCAAGAAGTATGGCACCGTGCAGCGTGCTGTCATCGGCATACAGGGTCAGGACGTGAAGAACTATGTAGACGCTCAGAAGAACGACGGCAAAGACATCGACCTGGGTACAATGGACGGCATCTATGTTGCCAAGGTGATTGAGGAAAGCTCAGCTGAGGAAGCTGGACTTAAGGAAGGCGACGTCATCACAGCCATTGACGGCAAGCAAGTAAGCAAGATGGCTGAACTTCAGGAATATCTCGCACAGAAGCGTCCTGGCGAAAAGGTTTCTATCACATATCTGCGCGACAAGAAGAAGACTACAAAGACTGCTACTCTGAAGAACGAACAGGGCAACACACAGGTAGTGAAGAAGGCTGATCTTGACGTACTCGGTGGCAACTTCCGCGCTATCAGCGACCAGCAGAAGCAACAGCTCAACATCGGCTATGGCCTGGAGGTTATCAAGGTGAACAACGGCAAGCTCAAGGAAGCTGGCATCGTCAAGGGATTCATCATCCAGCGTGTCAACGACAACGCCATCAGAACTATCGAAGACCTTCAGAATGCTGTTAAGGAAGCCTCTACAAGCAAGGACCCTGTGCTCTATATCCAGGGCATGTTCCCGACAGGCAAGAAGGCTTATGCAGCCGTGCCACTCGAAGACTAAATACATACAATCACTAATAAATTATGAATGACGGTTAACCAACCGCCATTGACGACAGAAAACGAGAATGTCGCTAATGGCGGTTGATTAACCGTTATTTGTAAGTTATCACAAATAAATAATAAAAAATTTGCGACAACCAATATAATTGGTTAAATTTGCAAGTGAATGCTATAATGCACTCCACTCACCCCACCTATCAAAACTAATTAATATCAATCAAAGACAACACGTGATGAGACAACTGAAAATCACAAAATCAATAACGAATCGAGAAAATGCCTCTCTCGACAAGTATCTTCAGGAGATAGGACACGAGAGCCTTATTTCTGTGGAGGAAGAGGTGGAGTTGGCACGACGTATTAAGAACGGTGACCGCAAGGCGTTGGAAAAACTCACCAAGGCCAACTTGCGCTTCGTTGTCTCTGTTGCAAAGCAGTATCAGAACCAAGGACTCAGTCTGCCCGACCTTATCAACGAGGGAAACATCGGACTCATCAAGGCTGCTGAGAAGTTTGACGAGACACGAGGATTCAAATTCATATCATACGCTGTGTGGTGGATCAGACAGAGCATACTGCAGGCTATTGCCGAACAGAGCCGCGTAGTGAGACTGCCACTCAACCAGGTGGGAAGCGTCAACAAAATAAACCGCATACTCAACCAGTTTGAGCAGGAGAACGAGCGCCGACCAAGCATCGACGAGATTGCAGACAAAACTGATATTCCGCACGAGAAAATAGAGGATGCACTGAAGGTGAACACCCACCAAGTGTCGGTGGACGCTCCAATGTCTGACGGTGACTCTACAACAATGGTGGACTTCATGCAGAGCGACTCTGAACCTGAGACCGACAACGCACTGCTCATGGAATCGCTGCGCAAGGAAATAGCCGATGCTCTCAACGTATTAAATGAGCGAGAACGCAACGTAGTGGAGGCTTTCTATGGCATCAACCAGCCAGAGAGCACCATGGAGGAGATTGGCAAGAGATATGGCTTGACTCGTGAGCGTGTGCGCCAAATACGCGAAAAGGCTATACGCAAACTCAAGCAAAACACCAAAAACAAGATGCTCAAGGCATATTTGGGAAGATAGGCTTAGGAGAACTTGCATATAAACAATAAAAAAAACAAACAATAGGATAATAAATGAAGCTACGAGCACTACTGGCAATGGCAGCTATCATACTGCCAACTATGATGTTTGCCATTCAAAAAAAGACACCCGTCTTTGTCTGTGGAATATCCACATCATTCAACGACTCTACGGTGTATTTCACTGAGATTCAGTTGATGGACTCTGCATATACAGACAAAAAGACTGGATTTCTCTATAGCCGCGACAACTATGCCTACCAGCTGCGCGAACACATGAAGAAGAATGGTGTGGCTCATCCAACATGCGCCATCATCTTCGACAAGAAGCGCAAGGGCATTGAGAAGAAATACACTTCGCTGAAAAAACGCTACGCCACTAAGGGACGCTACGATGTGAAATATGTCAGCGACTTTGAATTCACTCCTATCATCCCCGACGAGAGCGAGATGAAAGCTGCACCACGCCAAAAGAAGGAAAAGAAATCCAAGAATAAATAAATGTACAACACATACTCATTCTGCATAGCAGAACACTTGCTGCATGTCACATTTGCTGAGTCACAGCACAACGACATCAGTTTGCTTCCGTCATTTGAGCCTTTTCTGATAAAGAAAGAGGACAATGACGGTTGTCTTGTATCTGACAATAGCCTGTTCGAGATTATTGTTGACGACAGTCTTACACCTCGACATAGTCAAGAACGCGAGCGCATAGACATCGTTGACACTGGCAACGGCTTGACCACAGTGGATGCTACATGCGACGGAGGCTACCAGTTTATTATCAAAGACATACAAGGACGCAGTTGCTGCATGCTCCAAACCAACAACGACTTCTCTATAGCCAAGTGTGCTCTCAACGGCGACACTGAGATGAGAAGATTTGGACTCAACAACGCCATAATGATGGCATACGCATTCCGTGGCAGTTTCTATGACACGCTGCTCATACATGCGTCGCTCGTGAGAAACAATGGCTATGGATATGCCTTCATAGCCAAAAGCGGTACGGGCAAAAGCACACACACGTCGCTTTGGATGAAATATATCGAAGGATGCGACTTGATGAATGACGACAACCCCGTAATACGTGTCAAGGATGGCAAGGCTTTCATTTATGGCAGTCCGTGGAGTGGCAAGACTCCGTGCTATCGCAATGTGAAAGCTCCCCTTGGAGCCATAACTAAGATAGACCGTTCGGCAGAGAACAAGGCTGAGCGACTATCCCCCACCCTGGCTTTCACACAGGTGTTGCCGGCTTGCTCGTCGATGAAGTGGGACAAGACGGTGTTCAGAAACACATACGACACTGTGATAAAGCTCATAGAGGCTACACCTGGCATCTATGTGCTTCACTGCCGACCCGATGAAGAGGCTGCCATCGTATGCAACAAGGCAATAGCTATAAAATAAACGGACTGACCGAAAGCTAAAGAATATGACACAAAACTCCTTAAACGTAATAAAGAAAGAGTTTGCCAACAACAAACTTATCCCTGAGATTATCAAAATGATAGACAGTGGACATAGTGTCACTCTCGGTCTGCGAGGCTACAGCATGCGACCATTCCTTGAAGACCGACGCGACAAGGCATTGCTTGTCAAGCCTAAGACTATTTCTGTTGGCGATGTTGTGCTGGCAGAAATAACTCCAGGACTATATGCACTACACCGCATCATAAATATCAAAGGTGACAACATAACACTTAGGGGCGACGGCAACCTGAACGACGAACACTGTCTACGCTCAGACATTCATGGTTTTGCTGAGGGATTTTATCGCAAGGGCAGTGAAAGGATGGATTCTGTCAAGAGTTCAAAATGGCGTGTCTACTCATATATTTGGACACGACTCTATCCCATAAGACGCTATCTGCTGTTTGCATACAGAATATACTTAAAGCTAACAAAAGCAAAGGCTTAAATAACGAATATTACAAAAACAAATAGAAATATGAAGACAAAGAAAGGATTCGTCCTCCGCAACGTATGTGGCGAGAACATCATCGTGGCAGAAGGCAAGGAAAACATCGACTTCACCAAAATCATAAGCATGAATGAAAGTTCGGCTTATCTGTGGAAAAACATCGAAGGCAAGGACTTCAACGCAGACACTCTGTGCGAATTGCTTATGGCAGAATATGACGTAGACAACGCCACTGCACATAAAGACTCAGAGAAGATTGTAAAACAATGGAGCGAAGCTGGAATCGTTGAATAAAAAAAAGTTGAGAGTTTATAGTTTGTAGTTATGAGTGATTCTGCATAACCATAAACTTTAAACTCTCAACTTTATTATTTTACTTCTTATTTATTATTACTCGATAACTACAAGCGGAGAGTCCTCAAGAACGCTCTCGCCAGTCTTAACGCAGATAGCTGTAACCTTGCCGTCCTTCTCAGCCTCGATGTTGTTAGCCATCTTCATAGCCTCAAGCACGAGCACTGTGTCGCCAGCCTTAACCTCGTCGCCTACAGCAACCTTTATCTCGGTCACTACACCAGGCAGCGGAGCCTTCACTGCATTTGCAGCGTTGACATTAGCGGCGCTTGTTGTCTCGCCCTCTTCAGCGGCAGCAGCAGGCTGTCCAAGAACAACCTTCTTCTTCTCAGGCTCTGCCTCCTGCTCCATTTCTACCTTGAAAACCTCGCCATTAACGTTCACACTGGCGATGTTGCCCTCAACATCCTCTATCTGGACCTTGTACTCCTGTCCGTCGATAGTATATTTGAATTCTTTCATTATTCTTTTGATTACGGTTTAGCTGTTAAACTCAAGAACTTGGCATTCCACATTGTCTGACGTGGCTGAATGGTGATGAAGCCCGGTTCTTTGTCGTGTACATTATTGCCCTGATACTCATACAAAGCCATGGCAATGGCTGCATAGATATTCTTATCCATTTCCTTAACTTTTTATGAATTACATCGGCATGCAACCATGCTTCTTAGCTGGCAACTGCTGACGCTTGGTAGCAAGCTGAGCCAGACCACGGCAGATGCGGAAACGAGTGTTGCGTGGCTCGATTACATCGTCGATGTAGCCGTATGAAGCAGCCTCGTATGGGTTGGCAAACTTCTCTGTGTACTCCTCTTCCTTCTCTGCGAGGAAAGCCTTAACATCTTCACCAGCCTCCTTCTTAGCCTTAGCCTCTTTGCCACAGAGAATAGCCACAGCACCACTGGCACCCATAACGGCAATCTCTGATGATGGCCAAGCGAAGTTGAGGTCGGCACGGAGCTGCTTGCAGCCCATAACGATGTGCGAACCACCGTAGCTCTTGCGCAATGTGATTGTAATCTTGGGCACAGTAGCCTCACCGTAAGCGTAGAGCAGCTGAGCACCGTGCTGGATAACAGCGTTGTACTCCTGACCTGTACCAGGAAGGAAGCCCGGAACGTCTACGAGTGACACGATAGGAATGTTGAAAGCGTCGCAGAAACGAACAAAACGTGCTGCCTTGCGGCTTGCATTAACGTCGAGCACACCTGCATAAGCAGCAGGCTGGTTGGCTACGATACCAACACTCTGACCATTGAAACGTGCGAAACCGATGATGATGTTCTTAGCGAACTTAGGCTGAATCTCGAAGAACTCGCCGTTGTCGGTAACAGCACCAATCACCTTGTACATATCGTAGGCCTTGTTGGGGTCGTCAGGGATAATCTCGTTGAGAGAATCCTCCATACGATTGATTGGGTCGTTGCACTCAACACGTGGAGCCTCCTCTGTGTTATTGCTCGGAATGAACGAAAGCAAGCTCTTGATCATCTCTATAGCCTCTTCCTCTGTCTTGGCTGCGAAGTGTGTAACACCACTCTTTGTAGCGTGTACAGATGCACCACCAAGGTGCTCAGCATCGATATCCTCGCCAGTAACGGTCTTCACAACCTTCGGACCTGTGAGGAACATGTATGAGGTCTGCTCCTTCATGATGATGAAGTCGGTGAGAGCCGGAGAGTAAACAGCACCACCAGCACACGGACCCATGATAGCAGAAATCTGAGGAATAACACCCGAAGCAAGGATATTGCGCTCGAAAATCTCGCCATAACCTGCCAAGGCACAGATGCCTTCCTGAATACGTGCACCACCCGAGTCGTTCATGCAGATGACTGGAGCGCCCATTGTCATAGCCATATCCATCACCTTGCAAATCTTCTGTGCCATTGTCTCAGAGAGCGAACCGCCGTTCACGGTGAAGTCCTGAGCATATACATATACCAATCGACCGGCTACAGTAGCGCTACCTGCAACAACACCATCGCCATAGAAGTGCTTCTTGTCCATGCCGAAGTTTGTGCAACGGTGCTTCTTGAACATGTCATACTCCTCGAACGAACCCTCGTCGACAAGCATCTCGATACGTTCACGCGCTGTGTACTTGCCGCGTGCGTGCTGCTTCTCGATGGCTTTTTCGCCTCCACCAAGACGAGCCTGCTCGCGCTTTGCGACCAATTCCTTAATTTTTTCTACTTGTTTGCTCATATTTAAATATGTGTTATATATATGTTTCGTTGCAATATTCCGTGCAAAATTACGAAAAAAATAGGAAAGCGGAAAATGATTATAATTATTTAATGCCTTTTCCTATTCTATTCCATGCTTGAGTCAACAAACGACAGGGGCAACAAATCCTTTATAGACTCTACGCTGTACACTCCGCGCTTGCCATAGAGCAAGATGCGAATGGGTTTTTTATATCTGTCTTCAATGCCAAGAATCACCTGACGGCAAGCACCACAAGGACTTACGGGCTCTTCGAGCAGACCATTATCGTTGCGTGCAACGATGGCAAGCGAGGTCACTGGTTGATCGGGATAATTGGCTTGGGCTGCGAATATAGCTGTGCGCTCGGCGCACAGACCTGACGGGAACGCCGCATTCTCCTGATTGGCACCTATCACTATATGTCCATTAGCAAGACGCAGAGCCGCACCCACATAGAAGTGGCTGTATTCGGCGTATGCGTTATTGGTGGCTTCGAGAGCCTTCTCCACAAGCTGACGATCCTCGGCTGAGAGTTCGTCGAGCTGACTGTGAGTTATGCAAATGTTGAGGTTGATCTGTTTCATATTGATTTAAGATTAATTTTTTATTACTCTTCGGTCTTTATATATTCATAAGCTCCTACATCTGGCAGTTGGTCGCGCTCACGTCCGTCGCGGTCGGTCTTGGCAGAAGTCTCTGGATTAGCCTTGTCTACAGCCGCCGACTCCTTGCGCAGATGGAAGTCATAATGCTGCTTGTCGCCGTCAACAAGCACAAAATGCTTTCTTCCACAGCTAATGGTGTCCTCCACATCTTCAAATACTACATCCTTAAAATTTTTGCCTTCTATCTCCCAGTCGTCTGGTTCGGGAGTGCGTATAATGCAGTTGGCGAATGAGTAGTTGAAAGCGTTGTCATTATCATCCGAAGGTTTGCCACCCATCAACTCGTCGTTGGAATATCCAGTGATGAGTGTATTGGTGCAATTTATAGCCACAAGCGGATGGTTGATGCCCGAGAAATAGATGGCACTGCCACGCATTGCGTCAAATGGATAGAACTGAGCGAGTGTCGAACTATTCACCGTCACATCGCCACCGTCTACTGACAGACAGTTGCCCAAGGCGTTGGTCAGTTGGCAATTTTCCAGCACAACCTTCGAATTTACTATTCCGAGAGCATTGCCTTGACAGTTGTGTATGATAGAGTTGCGTATGTCGAGTGTCTGTCGAGCCACATCCGACGAGTCCACCTGCACTCCATTGAACGCACTATGTATGTCGGTGTAGTCTATTTGATTGTCGTATGATGTCTCGGCGATGTGTATTCCCTGCCATTGTCCACTCATACGGTCGTAGGGCAGATAGTCGAACATGTGGTCGAGGCGGTCGCCACGCAATGTGACAGGAGCCGTCGGCGTGCCTTTGCAGACTATACGTCCCTTGACATCTATGCCTGCATCGCCGTGAAAATAAAGTGTTGCACCTGCGTCTATGGTGAGTGTGACACCCTCCTCCACCGTCATCATTCCATACACCACAAGCGGCTTGCCTGCCGACAGGGTCATGTCGCTTTCCACCTTTGTGTTGCGCATAAAGCGTGCATCCCACGTCCATGCGTCGAGAGCCACCTTCTGCTCGCGTCCACTCTCAAGCGTGAATACCAAGTTGTCGCTAAGACGCTTCGGAAGGTCGCTGTTGGTAGCCACCGATGTCAGTTCCACATAGACACGTATGCTGTCCTTGTTGCGCACTTCTATGTCGCTCGCCTTATAGCCTTGCTCCGGACTGAGATATACTCCGTCCACATTGGCACGAAAACCGGTCTGGTTACCACCCTCAAGTCGCACACTTTTGCATCGTAACCCATCTCCTGAGCGATTGTACACCCAAAACGAGCGCGTCGACGACGGCACAGTGGAGAACACTGTGTCGAGCTTCACCGTGTCGGTGGAGAATGTCAGCATATTGGAGGGAGATGTCGTAAACGAGTCTCCGTCGTCGCAGGAAAAAAACATAGTCATCCCCAGGACGAATATTATACAGTTGATTATTGTCTTTATCATATATATATGATAACGCCATTTTCTCATAGATATTGTTTCAATCTATAAGAAAATGGCGTAAATAATTATCATTTGACTGCTTCTTGCAGAATGCGACGAGCGTTGTCAACACGCTCTGTTGTAGGCGTTTCCACTCCCTTGAGGGGATAGTCGATGCCAAGACGCTCATACTTGAAGACACCCAACGTGTGATATGGCAACACGTCTATACGCTCTATGTTATTAAGCGTGCCGAGGAAGTCAGCCAACTGGTGCAGACATACGTCGTCATCAGTGATGCCGGGTATGAGCACATGGCGAATCCACACGGGCTTTGATATCTCACTCAAATAGCGGGCACAATCAAGAATATTATCGTTGGGGAATCCCGTCAACTTCTTATGTTCCTCGCTGTCGATGTGCTTGATGTCGAGCAACACTGTGTCAGTGGCTGCCATCAGACGCTCAAACTTGCCGAAGAAGTCGCCCTCTCGCTTGAACGGCTGTGCCGATGTGTCAAGACATGTATTGATGCCACGTCGTTTTGCCTCCTCAAACAGTTCGATGAGAAAGTCAATCTGCATCAATGCCTCGCCACCACTCACCGTTATACCACCGCTATTGCCCCAATATGGGCGAAAGCGCTCGGCTTGCTCAAGCAGTTGAGCCACAGTCTTTTCCTCGCCAACACGTGTTTTCCACGAGTCGGGATTATGGCAGAAACGGCAACGCATGGGACATCCCTGCAAGAATATCAAGAATCGAATGCCCGGTCCGTCTACCGAACCGAAGCTTTCGACACTATGTACATATCCTGTCAATGACATATAATTACAGTCTTTCGTGAGCCTGGCGGGCAATCACGTCAAGCTGCTGCTCGCGTGTGAGGTCGATGAACTTAACGGCATATCCACTTACACGGATAGTGAAGTTCTGATACTCCTCCTTCTCTGGATGCTCCATTGCGTCCTTGAGCTTGTCCACGCCGAAGACATTGACGTTGAGGTGGTGTGCACCCTGGCTGAAGTAGCCATCCATAACACCAACAAGAGTCTGCGAACGCTCCTCGTCATCGTGTCCGAGAGCACTTGGGCTGATGGTCTGTGTGTTTGAGATACCGTCGAGTGCATACTCATAAGGCAACTTAGCCACTGAGTTGAGCGATGCAAGGAGTCCGTTCTTCTCGGCACCATACGAAGGATTGGCACCAGGAGCAAGCGGAGCACCGGCAGGACGTCCGTCAGGCATGTTGCTTGTGAACTTGCCATATACCACATTAGATGTGATGGTGAGGATAGACGTTGTAGGCTCAGAATCACGATAGGTGTGATACTTCTTGATCATAGCCATGAATGTCTTCAACAACCATACTGCAATCTCGTCAGCACGCTCGTCGTCGTTGCCATACTGTGGGAACTCGCCCTCTGTCTTGAAGCTCAATGGGAAGCCTGTCTCATCACGGATGATGTTCACCTTGGCATACTTGATAGCAGAGATAGAGTCAACTACGTGGCTGAATCCGGCAATACCTGTAGCGAATGTGCGGCGAACATTAGTGTCGATGAGAGCCATCTCGGCTGCCTCATAGAAGTACTTGTCGTGCATGTAGTGGATGAGGTTGAGTGTCTTGACATAAACACTTGCAAGCCAATCCATCATGTCCATGAAACGTGGCATGAACTCGTCGTATGTTACAACGTCACCCTCAATGGCACGATACTTAGGACCGCACTGCTCGCGTGTCTTTGAGTCTACACCGCCAGAGATAGCATAAGTGAGACACTTGGCGAGGTTGGCACGTGCACCGAAGAACTGCATCTCCTTACCTGTCTGTGTAGCCGATACGCAGCAGCAGATGCTGTAGTCGTCACCCCAAACAGGACGCATTACGTCGTCGTTCTCATACTGAATAGAGCTGGTCTTAACCGAAATCATGGCAGCATAACGCTTGAATGCCTTCGGCAGACGTGAGCAATAGAGCACAGTGAGGTTTGGCTCTGGTGAAGGACCCATGTTCTCCAATGTATGGAGGAAACGGAAGTCGTTCTTTGTAACCATCGAACGGCCGTCCTGACCCATACCACCTACCTCAAGAGTAGCCCAAACTGGGTCGCCAGAGAAGAGCTGGTTGTATGAAGGGATGCGGGCGAACTTCACCATACGGAACTTCATCACCAAGTGGTCGATAAGTTCCTGTGCGTCAGCCTCAGTGAGTGTACCCTCAGCGAAGTCGCGCTCGAAGTAGATGTCGAGGAATGTAGAGATACGACCTACAGACATAGCCGCACCATTCTGTGTCTTAACGGCTCCAAGATAGCCGAAGTAGAGCCACTGAACAGCCTCGCGAGCATTCTGTGCAGGCTGCGAGATGTCAAAACCATACATGGCAGCCATCTCCTTAAGACCCTTGAGAGCCTTAATCTGCATAGACACTTCCTCACGCAGACGGATAACCTCGTCAATCATCTCGTGGTCGCCCATAGTGTCGAGGTCGTGCTTCTTCTCAGCAATGAGGTAGTCGACACCATAAAGAGCCACACGACGATAGTCGCCTACAATACGTCCACGACCATAAGTGTCGGGAAGTCCAGTAAGAATATGATTGTGACGCACGAGCTTCATCTCCGATGTATAAGCATCGAATACACCATCGTTGTGCGTCTTGCAATAATTATGGAAAATCTCATGAAGCTTAGCCGAAGGCTCATAGCCGTATGTTGTACAAGCCTGCTCTGCCATCTTGATGCCACCATAAGGCATGAAGGCACGCTTCAGAGGCTTGTCGGTCTGCAATCCGACTACCTTCTCCAGATCTTTAGCATTCTCGTCGATATAGGCTGCGCCATAAGCTGTAAGACCTGACACTATCTCGGTCTCCATATCTAGGACACCGCCTTTAGCACGCTCCTCCTTCTGGAGTTCCTTGAGTTTAGTCCAAAGTGTGTCAGTAGCAGGGGTAGGTTCTGCCAAGAACGACTCATCGCCGTCATAGCTGGTGTAATTGTTCTGAATGAAATCACGAAGATTAACTTCTGATTGCCACTTGTTTCCTTTGAAACCTCTCCATTCTTTTCTCATAGTTGTTATAATTAATTATGTTTAAAAATAGACATTTCTCTTTTTTCAGTTACGCTCCATATCAGCAAAAAATAAAAAAAGCGTTGACCTTTGACAGCCAACGCTTTGATGTACACCCTTAGGGATTCGAACCCTAGACCCACTGATTAAGAGTCAGTTGCT
>CAKPST010000054.1 GCA_934183355.1 uncultured Prevotella sp. | reverse complement strand
GAGCCATACCCTTCTAATATATATATCGGCAAATATGTCCTATTATAAGTCCTGACCAATGTCACGACGGAAGTACTTGCCTTCAAACTCTATCTTCTGAGCTTCAGCAAATGACTTGGCGAGTGCCTCAGCCTTATCCTTACCATAAGAGCTGACAGCAATGACACGACCACCATTTGTTACGACATTGCCATCCTTCTCAGCTGTGCCAGCATGGAAGACAACCGAACCATCGACCTTGTCAATACCACTGATGACGAAGCCCTTCTTGTAAGCCTCGGGATAACCGCCACTCACAAGCATCACGCAGACAGCAGCACGCTCGTCAAATTCAATCTGACGCTTATCAAGGTCGCCAGCTACTACACCCTCAAAGAGGTCAACAATATCACTCTTAAGACGCAACATCACACTCTCTGTCTCGGGGTCGCCCATACGGCAGTTGTACTCGATAACCATCGGTTCGCCGTCTACATTGATGAGTCCGAAGAAGATGAAACCCTTGTAGTCGATACCTTCCTCAGCCAATCCATCAACAGTTGGGCGGATTATGCGTTCGTCCACCTTCTTCATCCAAGCCTCATCTGCAAACGGAACTGGGGAAACACTACCCATACCACCTGTATTCAAGCCCGTATCGTGCTCGCCGATGCGCTTGTAATCCTTTGCCTCAGGCAAAATCTTGTAGTTCTTACCATCAGTAAGCACAAACACTGAGCACTCGATGCCGCTAAGGAACTCCTCGATTACGACACGTGCAGAAGCATTGCCGAACATGCCGCCAAGCATCTCACGCAACTCCTTCTTTGCCTCCTCAAGAGTTGGGAGAATAAGTACGCCCTTGCCAGCACAAAGTCCATCAGCCTTGAGCACATAAGGAGCCTTGAGAGTCTCAAGGAACTTTAGTCCCTCGTCGAGCGTGGTGCCGTCGAAAGTCTCGTATTTTGCAGTAGGAATATTATGGCGCATCATGAAACGCTTGGCGAAATCCTTACTGCCCTCAAGCACAGCACCTGCCTTTGACGGACCAATAACCGGGATATTCTTAGTGCGCTCGTCATCGCGGAAATCATCATAGACACCCTTCACTAATGGGTCCTCCGGACCTACTACAACAATGTCAACACCATTCTCGACGCAGAACTGCTTCAGCGTTTCAAAGTCGTCGGCCTTGATAGCCACATTCTCGCCAACAGATGCAGTACCGGCATTGCCTGGAGCAATGAAGAGTTTTTTACACTTGTCGCTTTGGGCGATTTTCCATGCCAAGGCGTGCTCTCTGCCGCCGCTTCCCAACAAAAGAACTTTCATTTTTTATTTTGTTTTTATGTTAAATAGTAGCCCATTCCCCTCCTTTAGAGAAAGGAGAAGGGATGGGACTTTTATTCTTACTTCAAATAATCAAAGAAATACTGGCTGATACGCTCATGCAAGTGAGTGCTCTGATGTCCGCGCATATTGTGCGGTTCGCCCGGATAAACAAAGAAGTCGGGCTGTGTACCAGCAGCAATGCAAGCCTTGAGGAATGTAAAACAGTGCTGCGGAACAACTGTCGGGTCGTTGTAGCCAGTGATAATCTGTAGCTTACCCTTGAGATCCTTAGCCTTGTAGAGCAATGAGGTCTTCTTATATCCCTCTGGGTTGGTCTGCGGAGTATCCATATAGCGTTCGCCATACATCACCTCATACCAGTGCCAGTCAATAACAGGACCGCCTGCAACGCCCACCTTAAATACATCAGGATAGTTGGTCATAAGCGAGATAGTCATATAACCACCGAAACTCCATCCATGAACACCAATACGATCGGCATCAACATAATCAAGACTCTTCAAATATTCAACACCCTTCATCTGGTCTTTCATCTCCTCCTGACCGAGCTGACGGAATGTAGCCTGCTCAAACTTCTTACCACGATTCTCCGAGCCACGGTTGTCGAGTATGAAGAGTAGATAGCCATTCTGCGCCATGTATGTCTCCCATGAGCGTGAAGAGTAATGCCAACGTGCATCAACATTGTGAGCATGAGGACCACCATACACATAGACAATGGCAGGATACTTCTTATTAGGATCGAAATTGGTTGGCTTAACCATACGCCAGTATAGGTCGGTTTCACCATCAGCAGCCTTAACTGTGCCACATGAATACTCAGGAACGTTATAGCCCTTCCAAGGATCCTCTGCACGGAAATAACTGAAGTGCTTGCCATTTCCGGTGTTCACCACAGCAATATTATTTGGAACATCTGGAGAAGAGTATCTATCGTATACAAATGCTCCACTCTCGCTCAACACACCATTGTGCCATCCGTCGCCTGTCTCATCCACTCGTGTACGCTTACCTGTCTTAATATCAACAGCAAAGAGATTGCGCTGAATTGGACTAAGCTCATTAGAAGCGATAATAACACTCTGACGCTTTGTGTTGAAACCAAGCACGTCCATTACCACCCACTTGCCAGAAGTGAGCTGCTGGATGTCCAGCGACTCTGTGTTATGGGCCATACGGCTACCATGCTTGCCAAGTGTGCAGAGGTAAAGGTGGTTGTAGCCATCCTTCTGACTCTGCATAAGGAACTTGGTGTTGTCCCACGGCAAGAAGATGATTGGGTGCTGGGGCTCGACATACTTCTCGTCGGTCTCACGATAAAGTTCTCCCGACTTCTCACCCGTTGCAGCATCATAGCTTACGAGACGACAATCATTCTGATCGCGGTTGAGCTCAAACATATATATAGTCTTGTCATCTGGGCTCCATGCAATGTTTGTGAAATAACGATCAGTAGGATCGCCAACCTTAAGATATACAGTCTTACCCGTTGCTGTATCGAAGACACCAACAGTCACCTTGTGTGAAGTTTCGCCTGTCATTGGATACTTGTCTGGGGCTACTGTAGCTATACAAGACTGAGTCTCTGGATGGTTGAAACCATCAATCTCAGGAATGTTCACCTGTGGGTAATCGGTCACCATCGACTGGTCCATACGATAGAAAGCAAGCTTTGTACCGCTGTTGCTGAAGAATGTACCCTTATTTATGCCGAACTCATCACGGTGAACCGACTGTCCGTAGACTATCTCACGTGAGCCATCCTTAGACAGTTGCCAGTTTTTATCGCCCTGACGGAGATAAAGGTTTGAGTCTTTAAGATAAGCAACAGTGCCTGCCTTATAGTTAGATTCAAGTACCTGCTCGCCATCCTCAAACTCAATGACACTTACAAGGCAATGCTTCTTAAAGTCGATGACGTACACCTTCTCACCTGTATCTACAACCACCCATGACTTTGCAGCATAAGGAAACTGTACACCTGCAAGCGAAGCAAACTTACGGTCACGTGTCTGACCTGCCCATTGGTTAAGGTCGTTGATGGCAAAGAGAAGAGTCTCCTTGCCGTTGGTCTTGTTTACAATGTAGCATGCATCACCATTACGACGTATCAGTTGGTCGCCCCACCATGTGCAGTTGCGCGACTTTGGAACCATGTTGCGATAATTGGTTCCTCCGAAGTTAAGGTCTTCGAGTGTAAATGTCTTGAGAGTCTGCGCACTAACGCCTATTGAGAACGAAGCAAGCAGCCCAAACAGAAATGTTGAAATATACTTAATCTTCATCTTCGAAACGATTTTTGTTGAAACCTCTGCCACCCTTACGGTCGCCCTTGAATCCCTTACCGAACGACTTGTCGTCGCGCTTGCCATACGGCTTGCCACCACGCTTGCCAAACGACTTTTCTTCATCGCGGTCGAAACGCTTGCCGCCACCAAATGACTTGCCGCCACGCTTGCCGCCTTCGTTCTCATCGCGATCCTTGCGACGCTCCATAGAACGGAACTTGAATGAACGAATATCAGCCTCAGCATTCTCTGCATCCTCATCGAGACGCTTCTTGAACTCACGGTTCTTCTTAAAGCGGTGCTTCTCTGCCATCTGACGCTTCTCGTCCTCAGTCTTCACGATGCCACCTTCCTGACGGAAATCCTTCATTGTACCGTCAAAGATGCTGTACTTGCGGAACTCGCACTCCAGCGAACCATTGTAAACAGGAATCTTGATTGATGGCTTCAGACCAATAGCTTCAAAACACTCTTGACGATAGCTCAACACCCAAGCCTCGTTACCCATGAACGCATGCTTCAGACGCTCGCCTATCATCTTGTAAGTATTGAGAAGGTTAGGTGTAGAAATACGCTCTCCATAAGGAGGATTTACTACAAGAATGCTCTTCTCTGCAGGCTTAGTGAAGTCCTTGAAATCGGCACATTCGATAGTTATGTCCTTGGTCAAACCTGCGGCACGCACATTCAGACGAGCTGTATTGACAGCCTTCATATCAATGTCGTAACCATATATATGATGTGTGAACTCACGCTCCTGTGTATCGTCGTTGTAGATTGAGTCGAACAACTCGGCATCGAAGTCGGGCCACTTTTCGAAAGCAAACTCCTTGCGGAAAACTCCAGGACTCATGTTATGAGCAATGAGAGCAGCCTCAATAGCGAGTGTACCTGAACCACACATAGGATCGATGAAGTCGGTCTCACCCTGCCAACCAGTCATAAGTATCATTCCTGCTGCAAGCACCTCGTTGAGAGGAGCCTCAACCGACTCCTGACGATAGCCACGGCGATGAAGCGATTCACCACTTGAGTCGAGTGACAGAGTGGCTGAAGTTTCAGCGATGTGGATGTTGAGACGAATGTCAGGATTGCTTACAGAGATGTTTGGACGTGTGCCTGTCTTCTCACGGAACTGGTCTACAATGGCATCCTTCACCTTATAAGTAACGAAGCGTGAATTGCGGAACTCCTCAGAGTAGACCACTGAATCAACCGAGAAAGTCTTACCCTTCTCAATGTACTGACTCCAGTCAATCTTCTTGATTTCCTCATACACATCATCAGCAGAAGCCGCCTTGAAGCGTGCTATAGGTTTAAGGATGCGTATAGCTGTGTGGAGCTGGAAGTTGGCTCTATACATCATTTCCTTGTCACCAGTGAACGACACCATACGGCGACCTATCTCCACATTGTTGGCACCCATCTGGGTAAGCTCTTTTGCCAGGACGGGTTCAAGACCCATGAATGTCTTGGCAATCAGTTCAAATTCATTCATTTTTGTTTATAAAAGCAATTATTTTTTCAAGTTTTATTATTTACAAGTTTATGTACAGACTTTATTTCTTAGCCTTTATTGTCTCTGCCTCCATATCTTCTGTCACCCACATATTGGCTCCAATTACACATCCGTCACCAATCTTTATCCTGCCTAACACCGTGGCATTGGCATATATGATGACATTATTGCCTATTATAGGATGGCGTGGAATGCCCTTCATCGGATTGCCCTCGTCATCAAGTGGGAAACTCTTGGCACCAAGCGTCACTCCTTGATAAATCTTCACATTGTCGCCAATAACACACGTGGCCCCTATTACTACACCAGTGCCGTGGTCGATGGTAAAGTATTTGCCAATAGTGGCGTTGGGGTGAATATCTATGCCTGTCTCCGAATGGGCAAGCTCAGTGAGCATACGCGGAATAAGCGGCACACCAAGCACAGCAAGTTCGTGGGCAATACGATAGTTAGTGAGGGTTTTGATTATCGGATAACACGAGATGACTTCGCTTGTACTCTCTGCGGCAGGGTCGCCATTATATGCAGCAATAACATCAGTGCCTAGTACTTCTCGTATAGCAGGCAGACGAGATATGAGCTGAGTAGCAAGCTTCTTTGAGATTTGCTTTAGGTTGCACTGGCAGTTGTCGCCTTCATTGTTTTCCACAAAGCACAATCCTGCCTGTATCTGTTGACTCAGCAGATGATACATGCGCTCTACGTCTACACCGATATGATAATGAAGGGTTTGTTGGTTGACAGACGAATTACCATAATAACCAGGAAAAAGTATGGCCCTTGACAATGCCACAATTTCTTCGAGGACTTTCCCCGAAGGCAATGGATTGCCGTCACGATGCGGATGAAACAGCCCTTTAAAAGACTGTGGCTCAGACAACTTGTCCACCGTCATGGTGAGCATTTGTGTCAAACTATTGTCATTCATCTGTTTTTTTTGTATTTCAATAAAAATGTTTTAGGCTACAAAATTAACAATAATAATCAAGAAACAAACAAAAATACGAGGATTATTGTTGTTCTTTTTTTCGCAAACTCACTCCTGTAGTGGTCTTTAGATCCACCAACAAGACTCCTTGTTCTGTTAATCTAGCCGAAATGCCACACCCTCGGGCTCCAGTATACTCGCCAACGTCGCGCATTATCTGACAGCAAACCAGAAAGTCGACATCTGGTGTACTGGGCGAAAATAGTTCAGAGGGATTCATTTTTCTAGAGAGCAGACTACACTTGTCAAGCACCACAGTCACAACTACATAGCCATCCTCTAATTGGCGTTGCGTCATTGTGGGACGACTGCCACCATTCTTTCTCTTTAGGATGGTCAACAAGTAGTCAAACGACTTGTCGGGAGCCGTCAATCCACCAGCCCCTCTAAGTATCTGCACCGCCTGTGAAATCAGAGCCCCATATAGCAACTGATAGTAGCCCACAAGTTCATCGAGCATCTCTATGTTCTCCTGTGTATCACCGGCAACCACTAATTGTTTCAGTCGCGAAGGATAATACATTGTCTCGTGCTTGAGCGAGGATAGACAATTATCCAGAACATTATTGGAGATATAAAGACGATCGCTGTCAAAACTAACACATGCAAGTTCGTCGCTGACACATAGTTTGCGTTCGGCAAGTCTGCCAACACGTTTGATGTCATCGGCAAGCCCCTTACAAACATCGTCAATCAGCAAATCGAGCGACTTCATAAATCCATAATAACCCTCCGTAGTGTCTGTATCGGTGCCATAATCTGTAGCGTTATCATACGACATATCTGGCTGCGCCTTAACCGACTGCCAAACATTATTAATCTTAGCGAGTTTTGCCACTGAGTCAATACGTTCGTCAAGAAGTATCCCGTTGACTTCATTCATCCTGTCTACACAAAGATGAAATGACATGCGGCGACGATAATAGAGCAAATAATAGGCAGGAAATATTGCCACCAAGAACGACACAAGAATAATTATCGCTATATTGCGATTGCTCTCTGCACGCTGCATATTACCAATATATGAAGACAGCGTATTGTCGGCACTACACTCACGGAACAGTCTTGTATACACAGCATTGTTATAGGTATAGAGTCCCCAACGATGAAGCGCCAACGCTGCCACAGCAGTCTCATTACGCACATCGAGAATGATGCCATAATTGATATCAACACTATCCCCGTACCATTTTAATTCGGCTGCTTTTTCAGGGAAATCACCATTAAGAATTAATTTATTCTTAGCTTTTCCATTATATACAGAACCACGATATTCACCTGAAGCCACACCAGTTGCATAAGCCTTGTTGGCAAAATACAAACAACTATCGGCAAACATTATAGTGCGCAAATAATGCCCATTCACATTTGAGTAGTAGGCGCTGTCTGCATAGGCATTCGCCCTACTCCACAGGCGCTCTACAGCCGTGTCCGAAACCTTGGCAAAACACGGCATACCTGTCATCATCACAAAGAACGCCACCACTAAACGCACAACGCCCTTGGGCAAACGAAAGTAGAAACGGCTTCCTCTACCCTTCTCACTCTCGGCACCAATAGCACAGACATTAAATATGGCACTCATCTTACGATACTTTTCTATTATTCCCTTGCAGTTGACAAGCCCAAAGCCATGACCTCCTTCATCCTTTATATCTGCACTGTCTCTCACCACCGTGCGACGGAACAACCCATCAAGCTGAGCCTTGTCCATTCCGCAACCATTGTCGGCAATGGAAATCTCCACATAGTCTTCACTCTCTACAGCAGTCACGCTCACTCTGCCACCCTTAGCCGTATAACGGCGGGCGTTGTCAGTTATGGTGTTTATCATAAATAGCGTCAGTGTGCGATCTGCCTTTACCACACACTCGGTATCAGCCACCACCAAATCAACACCATGTATCTTGAAGTTTACAGAATTCTTGCGGAGTGTAGCAAAGAGTTCTTGCAAGCGAAAACTCTCTATATGAAGCATAAAGTCGCCTTGACGCAACTGAATCCAGCGCGTCAGCAAATTGTTGCTCTCATCAATAGAGTCGGCTATCTGTAGCACATACTCTAAACGCGAACGACGCTCATCGTCATCCTCACACTTTCCATTAAGACTCTTTATCTCATGCCACATTCTGCTGATAAGCGGAGTGATTGTGGACGCAAGCCACACCTTTGCACGCTGCTCAATATTGCGTTCACGATGGCGCTCCAACTTATGTTTCATTATAGCAACATTCTCTTCCTTCTCACTAATCTCCGATTCCATCTCTTCGTATGCTACATGCCTTGACCTTAGCCACTGCTCAAATGGCAATCTCAATACCTGTATTGTTGGCACATTGCTGCTGCGACGATGTCTGTAACTCGAATAGACAAGTATTGCCACAATAACCACTATCAACAACATCACGCCTACTATCATCAGGTCGAGCTGACGCAAAGAGGCATTTAGCTGTTCTGCTCTCGCCTCAAGAAAACGGTCTTGTCGTGTGCGTTCCTGTAGGTCAAGATATATGTTGCGGTTGTAGTCGCTACGTGGCTTGTCGTCCATTGCCGAATATACAATGCTCAGCTGCTCGCGTATGGATGCCACAAGGTCGGGAGCCGAATTGACTGCAGTGTCCTTCGACAGAGCATTCTCAAGACAAATAAGTGCCGAACGATTGTCGTCTATAGAACGATATGCCTCAGACAGCGTACGCCAGGCACCAGCCGTCTGATAAACGTCGCCATAGTCAGCAAAGAGTCCAAGCGAACGCTGGGCAAGATTACCAACAAGCAGACTATCTGACATCTGGTCGATGTTGAGATAGTCAAACTCCTGTATATTGTCTGACATTAGACGTGTTCTATCTCTATAAGCCTGTATATGTTCGCTTATCGCCTGCAACGAGTTGGCTTGCCAGAAGGGATATCTATACTGACGCGACAACAGATAGCAACGCATAAGATAGTCGAACTCCGACTGCATAAGCTCGGCATGCGAACGGGCAGTGAGCATACCGCCCGACCCAACGTTATAATAATAAGCCAGCAGCTGGGCTGTGTCCTTGACAATGCTTCCTTCGGAGTCTATGCTCAACAATGCCTTAGAAGCCTGTTGTCTCTGCCCCATATAATAAAGGTAAGTAGACAATACAATATAATATTCCGATTGCGCATACACCACTCTGCGATGCTGACGTGGCGACAACAACAACTTATCTTCCTCTATTCTGCCTATGCAGTCTACGGCACGTTGGCGATAGTGATAGAAATTCTTGCTATCGGAGCGACGTTGACACAATCTCATAAACTGTACATTAGCAACAAGCAACTCTATCTGATTGTCTGTAGCACGACGCACAATGGTCAGTATGGAGTCGGCAGCCGAATAGTTCATCTTGGCAATTTCCACAAACGCAATGTTGTTCATAGCCTCGGCACTACCATCTTTATATCCGTCGGCAAGCGACAAAGCACGAGTGGCATAAGCACGAGTGGAGTCAAGATTGCGGTAATGATATTGATATGACATATCGTTCAGTTGGTCCACACGCACTCTGTCGCCACCATCAGCACAAGCAGCAACCATCGCACACAGCAAAAACGCCAATCCGTAGACATGTATAGAATATATAATCTTCTTCATATTGAAGGCAAAGATACAACAATTTCTTTTTAGATACACAAAAAAAATCGCTGTGCTTTCGCACAATTCAAGTTTTTATAGTATCTTTGCACCTGTCTGTATAGGACCATAGTCAACCAAAACATTTTATCAACATCAGAGAATCTCGTCACTTATAAATGGAGAAAATCAGAATCAAAGACATAGCCGAAAGAGCTGGCGTATCTGTCGGTACGGTAGACAGAGTGCTGCACAATCGCCCTAATGTGTCTAAACCCGCCAAGGAAAAGGTGGAAAAGGCACTCAAGGAGATGAACTATCAGCCTAATGTATATGCCAGTGCACTTGCCTACAACAAGTCGTACGTATTCAACATGCTCCTACCGCAGCATGAGTCGGAAGCGTATTGGGAAGAAATCGAACAAGGAGTGAAGAAGGCAATAGACGTCAGACGCGACTTCCATATTGACGTAAAACTGATGTACTATGAGCGATTCAACAACGACTCATTCAGAGAACGCTATAAAGAATGTCTTAATGCCAACCCCAACGGAGTGATTATCGTACCCGTAGACATTGAGGTGACACGAGAGTTCACTGACATTCTGCACGAACGACAGATACCATTCATTTTCCTTGACTCGTATCTGCCCGACCTCAAGCCTCTCTCGTTCTTCGGACAAGACTCCTTCTGCAGTGGATATTTCGCAGCAAAGATGCTCATGCTCATCGCATCTGGCGAAAAAGAAATTATGTTGCTCAAACATATCAAGGACGGAAAAGTGACGAGCAAGCAGCAGATGAACCGCGAAGTGGGATTCAGACACTACATGCACGACCACTTCCCGAGCATCAAGATCACTGAGCTATGCCTACCATTCAAGGGAACACGCAGTGAGTCGGATGCCATGGTGAAGGCATTCTTTGAAACTCACCCCGATGTTCATCATTGCATCACACTCAACTCCAAGGCTCACGTTGTGGGCGAATACCTACTGCGCAACAACATGCGCGACATACAAATAATGGGATACGACATGGTGGCCAAGAATGCCGAGTGTCTGAGACAAGGCAGCATCTCGTTCCTTATCGCGCAGCATGGCTATCAGCAGGGTTATAGTTGTGTTGACACTCTTTTCAAGGCCATCGTGCTTAAGAAGAAGGTGCAGCCAGTCAACTATATGCCCATCGAATTGCTCACCAAGGAGAACGTGGACTTCTACAGACGTACACAGCTGTAAACACACAGCGACAAAACAATACAACACTTGTGTGCCATAACCATATTGCAGGTTTTGGCACACATTATTATTTATATACATACAGATTGTTTACACACTTCTGACACAACCAACATGCACATGACAGACAATAAAAAAGGAATCATCGCACTAAGCCCACTCATATTGTTCGTCGGTCTCTATCTCACCACATCAATAGCGGCTGGCGATTTCTACTCCATTCCCATAAGTGTGGCTTTTCTCTTTGCCAGCATCTATGCGGTGGGCATATCAGCTTATGGCAGAGGACTTAAGAAGAGCGTCAGACTATTCAGCAAGGGAGCAAGCACCGAGAACATTATGCTCATGCTGTGGATATTCATACTTGCAGGAGCGTTTGCCAACTCTGCCAAGACTATTGGAGCCGTAGACGCCACTGTCAATCTGATGCTGTCCATACTGCCAGACAACATGATTCTGCCTGGACTATTTCTTGCCACATGCTTCATCAGCCTGTCAATAGGCACAAGCGTGGGCACCATCGTGGCACTCGTGCCGATAGCTGCCGGACTGGCACACACTATGGGCACAAGTGTGGCTCTGATGACGGCAATAGTAGTGGGAGGAGCTTTCTTCGGCGACAATCTCTCGTTCATATCAGACACAACGAT
This sequence comes from uncultured Prevotella sp., assembly GCA_934183355.1. GTDB lineage: Bacteria > Bacteroidota > Bacteroidia > Bacteroidales > Bacteroidaceae > Prevotella. Next base: position 1,944 of record CAKPST010000054.1, on the reverse strand, counting down.
TGCAGCCACGAGTTCGCAAGGATGCAGCATGAAGGACAAGTTTCGCGTCAACTTCTTCATCACTCTGCCGGCTGCAATATTAGTGCTTACTATATACACAGTTCTCGGCATCGACCTCCAACCACAAACAAGCACACATGGCACCGACCTCATTAAGGTGATTCCTTATCTCGCCGTACTTGCCACAGCCATTGCGGGGCTCAATGTCACTGTTGTCCTTGTGATAGGCATCGTTCTCGCAGGAATAATCGGCATGGCTACAGGCACTTTCGGACTGTTCGAATGGTTTCACTCCATGGGCGATGGCATCATGTCTATGGGCGAACTGATAATTGTGACAATGCTTGCAGGAGGCATGTTCGAAATAGTAAAGGCTAAAGGAGGCATCGACTTCATCATCGCCAAAATATCCTCGCGCATTCACGGCAAACGTGGCGGCGAGGCAGTCATCGGACTATTGGTGGCAGCCATCGACGTCTGTACAGCCAACAACACAGTGGCTATCATCTCCGTGGGCAACATAGCACGACGCATAAGCGAACAATACGGCATCGACAAACGCAAGGCGGCAAGTCTGCTCGACACTTGCTCATGCTGCATGCAAGGACTCATCCCTTATGGAGCACAGATGCTCATGGCATCAGGACTTGCCAAGGTTAGCCCCATTGACATCTTGCCCTATCTTTACTATCCGTTTGCCCTTATCGTGTGCGTAGCCACAGCCATTGTACTACAACTGCCGCGACGCTACTCGTGACACAGGGCAAATTATTTCGTATCATTAATAATGATTGCAATATGGACATTATCAAACGTAATTTTCTGAAATTGTTGCGGGCTGGCGCTTTCGGTGAGAAGGACGTCATCGAACCCATGTCCAAATTTAAATGGGAAATAATATTCCACGTGGCTAAAGTGCACAATGTCGTTGGTGTACTTCTCAACGGATTTGCTGATAGTGGGGAGAAAGGCATCGTACCAGCCGACATCATCGAAAAATACAAAGATTTGTATGAAAATGATGTTCAAATTAGTTCTCCCTCCATCCTACACCCCCTCTTGCGTCTGCCCGACGCAGGTCTGTCGCGCATGTGCAATCCTCTGCTCAACTCGCGCCTTCAGTCTATCAGAGAGAAAGAACCTCTCGCTGAGGACGCATCAATAGAGACTCTCAACATGCTCGACATCCTCGTACAAGCCACAGAGAACACCATGACTTATGGCTTATCATTCGCAAACATACTGCGTATAGGCATCTACCTGCGCAACGAGGGTGACAAAGTGGACTTCATAAAACTCGACCATTGGCTACACCGACTCAACATATCGCGCATGGCACAACTCGAAGGCAGTATATTGATTGAAGTCTTCGGCTTCGACCCCGACGAAGTGCCATTTGTCTATCGTATAGAACCAAGCGCACGAAAAATAGCAATCCAGGCATTAGAAAAACCTATACGCATCGACATAAATGAATGGAAGATACAACAAACATCTACTATCTTCCTCGCCAACAACAACAAAGCGATGATGAAGACCATTAGAAATAGCATAAAGTACTTCTTCTTCTCACCAGTAGAGGCTTCGTCCAACTTCCTACACCGATTTGTAAGTAGCTTGTCCAATCTGGAGGAATAACGTATCAACAACAATGCACATATAGCCCCGTTAAGATTTTTACAAATCCATACTCCACTTCGCAAGCACTTCTCTTGGACGAAGGCGGGTAATGCTATACGACTCAATGGTGTTGCCGAGAGTTCTTCGTTCAAACTCTGAAGTGCCTATAAGGTTGTTTGCTGTGACAGAGAACTCCCAACGCTTAGCCTTGTAGCCAATGGCAAGGTCAAGAAAGTGGTTTATACCGATGCTCTTGTCGTTGGTATGGAAGAGTTCGTTTTTTACGCTCAGCATCCATCCTTTGGCAGGGAATACATATAGTTT
>CAKPST010000053.1 GCA_934183355.1 uncultured Prevotella sp. | reverse complement strand
CTGCGCGAGGAAGGGGGAGAAGTTATATATATTCCTTCATCTGATAGGGCTCACGCCCTATCCTATATTATGTCGTCCCTGCGGGACTTGCCGACAATTCGGGACTCACCCCACCCTTCGGGACTTGCCAACCAATTCGGGAACTCACCATCAATCCCATACATACGCTTCATCAATCCTCACATCGTATATCTTGCACAAACGACGGAACTCATCTTGAAACGAAACTCGCTTGTGATGTTCTGCCTGACCTTTGATATAACCAACTACTGATGCCACATGACTTTGACTTATACTGAATGCACCATAACCATCTTGCCATGCGAAATGAGATAAGGGGGATGTATTCTTTTTGTTTATCCATGACGAGGAGTTTGTCTTCACCGTCCTAACAATGTCGGACAATGATTTGGAACGGTTTTGACAAAAGAGAATGTGTATGTGATTGGCTGTGCCACCAACACATAACGCGGGGCAATGGATGGCATTAAGGATTTCGGCAATATATGCGTGAACCTCAGCAAGATGAAGTTTTGGGAGGGTCTCTGTGCGACCTTTGGTGGAGAACACCAAGTGAATATAGACTTTAGATAATGATTGTGACATGTGCGTTGAGGTTTTTAAGGTAAAAATAAGTATGGACAAAGGTAATGGTTTTGCGAATATCATGCAAGTTATTATGGGATAAATATGACGATGCTCCACATTATTATATATATACCTTATTATAAATATACCTATGTAGATAAGGCTCACGCCCTATGAGACGACAACATCGACAATGGGATGGGTGGGAATGGGACGACAACATCGACAACGGAACGACAACATTGGAAGAATGTACGCCGTGCCAACCGGCACGGCTGAGGGATTGATGAATAAATTAACGGTTCTATTAACGGATAATTAACGACGTAATTAACGGATAATTAACGGTTAATTAACCGGCATTAACGACACGTTTATTATCTTTGTCGTTAATTACGGTTAATTATCCGTTAATTACTCGTTAATTTATATCGTTAATTAGGCGTGAATTTATGTCATTAATTAGGCGTGAGCCCTATTGAAAAAAGAATTAAAATACTTATATAGATAGGGCTCACGCCCTACCCTATATTATGCCGTCCCTGCGGGACTCACCAACCAAAGCAATGGCGCAATGTGATGTGCTATACCGTTAGTTGTATTAACCCAAACGTGGGACGAACCAGATATTAATTAAAATCTTCTACTGCTTCACCTTCGTCCCAACTGTCAAAATATACGGGGGTACCGATAGAGGTCACCTGAGGTGCAGAGAACGGATCTTCCTTTTCATTAAAATCCGAAATAGTGCCACCTGTTGAAGTTGCCATTAATGTTGTCGGCTCCAAATCTACAGACTGAATTGAAGGGGCGATATATAATTTCTTTGTTTTCATATTATAATATTATTTTATTTCTTAATTATGTTTGCTTTATCATCAAATTTATACTCACTTCCTGCCGTTTCTAAGGCAGTGTTAAGATTTGCTATAACGTCTGTTTCTGGAACATTAGAACTTCCTTCATGATCGTTCGTAACATTAGCAGTAACATTGCTGGCGTTGTTAGTCTTTTTATGCCATACATCATGAACATTGAACTTGCCAGACGAATTTCCACCAGCTATAGCAGACTGTGTTTTACCTTTTAATGTCGCAGCACTCCAACATGCATATACTTCAACAGCACCTTCAATAGTACAACTAACAAAACCTGCGACACCACTTGCAAAAGAACTATTTGTCGATTCAAGAGAAATATTAGCAGCATTGGTACTATAACATCCTCTAACTACCAGCTTATTTGTTGTACCTGCCGGAAATTGCAATACACCAGTGACACCTCCGGCACCCTTAGAACTTGTCACTGTATTAGGAGTGTTATTTGTTATTTCTCCCTCATTCCAACAAGCTTCAACCTTAGCTGTTTTTCCGTTTTGACCACTTATATATACAGTACCGACAACACCACCGACACTTCCATAATTGGTTGTTATTTTACCAGAATTTGAACAGTTTTCGATAGTTGAAACATACAGAGCACGACCAACGATACCACCGGTGCCACAACTAAGATCTATAGCATTCACTTCAATATTTGCCTTATTCGAAACATTTTTAATAGTTGCATTTGAAGTAACACCAAACAATCCTGCACCTTCGTTTTTTTCTATATTGACTTTATACGAGCCGTATATTGTGTGATTGTCACCATCAAAAGTGCCTTTAAATGGTTTCGCTTGAGTTCCGATTGGAGTCCAATCTCCTGTTATTATAATATCTGAAGTAAGCTTATAGTATTTATTAGCTTCATTTCCTGCATTTACTTTCTTTGCAAACAGTTTCAAATCAGCCAAATTGTTAATCAAATAAGGAGACGCTGGTGTACCTGCACCATCAAGAGTCGTTGACTCTGTTTGGACTACACCCTTACGGCTAATCTTGTATACATTTCCTGCATCAAGTTTTGCTTCTCCTGAATTTGATATATTAAAATCATAAACTTTTCCATTTGAAGCAAAAGCCTGAAGTTTAACATTCTTTACTTTTCTTGGGAACATTGCAATATACACCTCAGACTTACCACCTGAAATAGCAACAGACTTCACAGTTATAGGATTCAACTCTTTACCTTGCAAGCTTCCTGCTGTTGTAATGGTATGAATACGCGAAAGACTTAATACTTCTTCACCAGTCAAATATAAATCTGCTGTTGCAGATGTAAGCGTCTCGTCATCAAAATTAAGATTCAACTTGAGGAATGTAGTATAAGACTTGAAATCCATTTTCAACTTATTTCCGTTAGCTGGGTCATAAGTACCAGTTCCCAACAAAACACTACGTGACACAGCATCCTCATATGTTCCATCCTGTTCTGTATAGTCCACCTGAATCTGTTTGCCTATACCATCTTCACCAAAAGCACCATTGTTGACTGCCGTTATTTTTTTGTTATAAATATATCCAGTGATATTAGTAATTGTTGACAATTCAGAAGCAAGTGTACCAGTGAGCGTTGCAGTATGACCATCAGCACTAACCTCCGACACTGTGAAGTCACCAGTATTTGCATCTGAACCAGCAAAAATCTTCACATGGTCATTTGTCTGATCCCATTTAACAGAATAATTACCAGCACCGTCATTACCATAAATAACACGTGTGCCCTCGCCGCCCCCATTAGTAGCATTGATCACCAGTGTTTGTCCCTTCACCTCAGGAGTTGTTCCTCCGAGTTCGTCGTCTGATGCGCATGCAGCGAGCATCGCCAATGCGATTGGTGCGCACATCAATCCCGTGATTTTATTCTTAACTCTCATTTGATTTATAGTTTTAGTTATTAATATTAGTAAATATCTTATTAAAAAAATTTATTAGAGGTTTAATTTGTTTTGTATAGGTTTATTTAGTATATTTGCGTCATGATTGACATAAGTCATCGTGATAGGCATTCGATTGTGGGTGCAAAAGTAGAGAAATAATATCAAGAAAAGACCGAAAAACGTTCAATTTTATTCAAAATACGTACAAAAATTGTACAGACAACTGACGTATGCTCTAAATGAAAGCATTTGTACGCAAGAGGAATATAAATGTACATACGTACACACGCACGAGGAAAAGAATATTTAATTTTGCGGACGTAATTGCCGACATGAAGCACACTGACGTAAACAATGTAAACTAAAAGTGCAACAAGGCAAACTAAAAGTAAAACAAACTAAAAGGGAAGATTCTTAAATTAACAAACAAATAAAAAATCTTTAAACCTATCAAGAATGAAAATTAGATTCAAGACCCAAGCAGTCAAGTCATGGGCTATTTTGCTTCTGATGTTGATTTCCGCGTCTTTCGCATACGCGCAGGACAAGGTAACGGGAGTTGTCAAAGACGACACGGGCGAGACTATGCCTGGTGTAAGCGTCACAGTGAAAGGCACAAACAATGTCGGTGCTGTTACTGACATTGACGGTGTGTTCAACATCAATGTGAAGCGCGGCGCGGTGCTCACCTTCTCTTTCCTCGGATATACTCCGCAGGACGTTAAGGCAACTCCGGGCAAGCAGATGGTTATCACTCTGCAGGAAGACAAGAAGACTCTCAACGAGGTTGTTGTTGTGGGTTATCAGCCAGTTCGACAGCGCGACCTCACCGGTTCAGTAGCCAAGGCTGACATGAAGGGACTTACCAGTACTCCAGTATCTTCGTTCGACCAGACTCTCGGCGGTCGTCTCGCCGGTGTGAACGTATCTTCTAACGAGGGTATGCCTGGTGGCAAGATGAACATGGTGATTCGTGGTAACAACTCATTGACTCAGGAGAACTCTCCACTGTACGTAGTAGACGGTTTCCCTGTGGAGGACGCTTCGGTAGCATCAAGCATCAACCCGCTTGACATCCAGTCGGTTAACGTATTGAAGGACGCCTCTGCCACCGCTATTTATGGTGCACGTGGTGCCAACGGTGTTGTCATCATCACCACTAAGAGTGGTCAGGTGGGCAAGCCTAAGATTACATACGATGGCAGCTACGGATGGCAGTCGATCTCGAACAACATCGAGATGATGAACGCTTACGAATTCGTTAAGCTTCAGGCAGAAATGTATCCTGACATCGTTAAGAACACATACCTTGCCAACTACGAGGGCAAGCAGTGGACTCTGGACGACTATCGCAACATCGCCCAATACAACTGGCAGGACATGATCTTCCAGACAGCTCCTATCCAGAACCACAGCGTTGGTTTGACTGGTGGTAGCAAGGAAGTTCGCTACAATGCTTCTCTCTCTTACTTCGACCAGGACGGTATCGTGCTCAACTCTAACTACAACCGTTTGCAGGGACGTTTGGGCAGCACATACAAGAAGGACAAGTTGAAGATCAACCTCAACGTGAACTACTCACGCACCAACCAGGACGGTGCTTCGCCTTCGCAGCAGTCGTACACTGGTATGAACAACCTCTTCTACAGCGTATGGGGCTATCGCCCAGTGACACAGCCGGGTACACCGCTGTCTACATTGCTTGAGAACGGCACTGACGATGACGTAGAGTCAAAGAGCGACTACCGTTTCAACCCGTATATGGACCTCAACAACGCCTACAACCACACATTGAGCCAGTATACACAGTTCAATGGTTACTTGGAGTATGAGTTCATGAAGGGCTTGAAGCTGAAGGTTTCGGGCGGTTTCACAGATAGCCGCACCAACAACGACAACTTCAACAACTCGAAGTCGCGTTATGGTAGCCGCCTCTCTATAGATAAGGTGAACGCACGCGTAGTACGTTCTTCACGTGCCACATGGCTCAACGAGAACACCCTCACCTATCAGACTAACATCAAGAAGAGACACTTCTTCAACACTCTCTTAGGTTTCTCATTGCAGAATTCTGACTACGACTACTATTCGTTCAAGACCACCCACATCCCTAACGAGAGCTTGGGCATGGCTGGTATGAGCCAGGGTACTCCTACAACTACTGTATCTACCAAGAGCTCATGGTCGATGATTTCATACTTCGGACGTTTCAACTACAACTACTACTCGAAGTATTACGCAACATTCACAATGCGTGCCGACGGTTCGTCTAAGTTCCGCAAGGGCAATCGCTTCGGCTACTTCCCTTCAGGCTCTTTGGCTTGGAATGTGGCTGAGGAAGACTTCATGAAGCCTATTCGCATGTATATCGACAACGCCAAGATTCGTTTGTCATGGGGTCTTACCGGTAACAACCGTGTAGGCGAGTATGACTCATACGGACTCTACGACGTAGTGAAGCAGTGGGGCGGCCAGGTGACACTGGGCAGCGTTCCAAGCGGCGTTTATCCATACAATGGCAATATTAATAATGTGGGCATGGTGCCAACATCAGTGCCTAACAAGGACCTCAAGTGGGAGACCACAGAGCAGTGGAACCTCGGTTTCGACCTCAGCTTCCTCCAGGAGCGCATCGGTTTGACCGTTGACCTCTATCGCAAGACCACACGCGACCTCTTGCTCAACGCCAACTTGCCTCTGTCTTCGGGCTACGTAAGTGCTATGAAGAACATCGGTAAGGTGCGCAACCAGGGTATCGAGCTCACACTCAACACCACTAACATCAAGACCAAGAAGTTCCAGTGGACCAGCAACTTCAACATCGCATTCAACCAGAACCGCGTTCTTGAGCTTGCCGAGGGTCAGCCAGCATTGCTGACAGCAGCACAGTTCGACCAGAACTTCAACCAGCAGACCAGCTACATCGCACGCAAGGGTCAGTCAATGGGCGCTATGTACGGCTACATCTACGATGGCACATACAAGTATGACGACTTCGAGAAGTCAGGCAACACATACACCTTGAAGGCTAACATACCCCACTTCGCAGGCGAGACAAATACTCAGCCTGGTATGCCTAAGTATCGCGACATCAACGGCGACGGCGTTATCAACGACAACGACTGCACCGTAATCGGCGACGGACAGCCTCTGCACACTGGCGGTTTCACCAACAACTTCGCATACGCAGGCTTCGACCTCAGCATCTTCTTCCAGTGGTCGTATGGCAACGACATCTTGAACGCCAACCGCCTCTTCTTCGAGAGCTCTTGGAACAAGGCTCGTGAGCTCAACCAGTATGCAAGCTATGCCAACCGTTGGACTGAGGAGAACCCGACAAGCGACATTCCACGTGCCACAGCATCGGCTTCTAACCGTGTATTCTCATCACGCATCATCGAGGACGGCTCATTCCTCCGTCTGAAGACCGTGACATTGGGTTACACATTGCCTAAGTCAGTGGTTACACGTCTGCACATCGACAACCTCCGCGTTTACTTTGCAGCACAGAACCTCTTCACCATCACCAACTATAGCGGTTATGACCCTGAGGTTTCAATCCGTAACAACGCCCTTACACCGGGTCTTGACTTCTCAGCTTATCCACGTGCTCGCCAGTTCAGCTTCGGTGTTCACCTCGGCTTCTAATCTGACGGACATTAAGGAGACTACACATACATATTATATATAATGTATAGACATAATAAAATTATGAAAGCATTTAAAACAACTATAATAGCTTGCGCAGCAATGCTCTCGCTTGGCAGCTGCGACTTCCTCGACAAGGAGCCTACTATCACTACGTCGGGTAGCTACTTCAACAACGAGTCTGAGGCGGAGTCGTTCCTCCGTGGCGTATATGCCATCCTCACACAGCCGACATTCTACGGCAACCAGTATCTTTACCTCGCCGGTGGCGACGACCTCGAAGCATACGGCGGTTCGGGTCGTGCTCCTTCTAACAGCGGTCTGATATGTAACAAGGCGACAACGAGCGACCCGTATGTAGCAGGTTTATGGTATACACTCTATTCGGGTGTCAACCGTGCAAACGTTCTGTTGGAGAATCTGCCAACCGTACCAGGCTTGAGCGAAAGCAAAAGAAATCTGTATGCAGCACAGGCTCGCTTCTTGCGTGCCTTCTACTACTTCAACCTCGTACAGTGCTGGGGCGACGTTCCATTCAGAGAGTCGTCTACACAGACAGTTGAGGGATTGCAGATAGCAGTGACACCGAAGGCTAAGATCTACGAGTTCATCTGCAAAGAGATGGACGAGGCAGCCAACAATTTGCCTTCAGCAGCCTCACTGACATATCATCCGGGCAGCCTGTCGAAGTCGGCAGCATGGGCAATCCTCGCACGTGTATATATGTTCCGTGCTGGTGAGCACTTCCGCGACAATCAGGCTGGCAACGCTGAGGAAATCAAGAGCTACTTCACCGAGGCTAACAAGTATGCCAAGTTGGTGAAGGCAGAGGGCCACTCATTGGCTCCTAAGTATTGGGACTTCTTCATCGACCAGTGCTCAGGCAAGTATAACACTACTGGCAACGAGAGTATTTGGGAGGCAGAGTTTACAGGTACTTACTCAGCCGACATCAAGGCAGAGGGACGTATCGGCAACATCATCGGTATTCAGACACCAGCTCCTCCAACCAACGACCAGATGGTGGGCAAGGGAAATCCTGGCTACGGCTATGCTTTCTTCTGGAGCACACCTAAGCTCTACGAGCTATATGAGGCTCAGGAGAATATCGACGACCCAACTAAGGGCGACATCGACCGTATGAACTGGAACATCGCTCCATTCACATACACTGAGTCGAATAAGGGTCTTGGCGTAGACGGCCGTATGTTTGAGTATGGCAAGCTGAGCGAGGTGAAGAATCAGTACTGGGATCAGTCATACGAGTATGGCGAAGGCAAGATTCTTGACGAGAAGAAAGGCACATCTATTGGCGACTGCCAGAAGACTAAGGCATCTGACAACTACGACCGTTCGTGCGGCAAGTGGCGTCGCGAGTATGAGTCGCCAGGATTGGTTAAGAACCGCAACTTTACAGCTATCAACTTCCCAATCATGCGCTACTCTGACGTATTGCTGATGATTGCCGAGTGTGAGAACGAGCTTAACGGTGGACCTACAAGCGAGGCTTACAGCTGCATCAACGAGGTGCGCAAGCGTGCTGGCATCAAGGACATCCCTGCCGGACTCAACCACGACCAGTTCCTCCAGAAGGTTAAGGACGAGCGTGCTATGGAGCTTTGCTTCGAGATGACACGTCGTTGGGACCTCATCCGTTGGGGCGAGTTTGTGAAGAACATGAACGACTTGGCACCACGTGCTCAGGCAGGCACCAACTGGAAGTTCGGTCCGAACAACGTTTACACCTATTTCCAGGTGTCAGACGCTTACAACTACTTCCCAATTCCTTCGAGCGAGATGGCTGTTAACAAGCTCATCACGAAGAACAACCCAGGTTGGTAATAACTTTAGTAGGCTACGGCGAACAAAAGCCGTAGCCTTTAAAAGGGAAAATCATAACATCTAAACAATTTTGAAAACAATGAAAAGAATTAAATATTACATATTCTTCCTGCTCGGCATGGCGTCGTTGGCAAGCTGCAGCGACGAACTGACAGAAAACGTATCGATGAATGTCGGCGTTAAGGCAGAGGAAGGCGTGACTGTTCAGGGCGACGTAGTCACCGTAAAGGCAGGCACACCAGTAGTGTTCAACTTCTCGGGCGATCCCGATAATATCTCGTTCTGGAGTGGTGAGGACGGCAGTGCATACGCCAACAAGGACCGCATTGCGGTAGACCCAGAAGAAGTAGAATCGTCAACACTCCACTTCAAGCTTTGGGCACAGTATGGCAACGCTGCATGTACAAAGAATGTACTACACATGTATATGTCGGACAACTTCCCAGGCATCTATGGCAACAACTTCGATGCCGACTGTCAGCTCGTGAAAGAATTTGCATGGACCGACTTTGAGCCTATGCTCACAGACAAGAACGGCAAAAACATCACACTGCCACAGGCACCTGTTGGAAACGAAAACAAGGCAAATGAATACTCTGTGAATATCACTGAGCTCCTGGGCAAGCGCATCACATTCGCGTTCCACTACCTTGGCTTGGACAATTCAGCCTCACAGCCTCGTTACAACTTCAGCCAATTCTACATCGTTAACAAGATGAAGAATGGCAACTCGACTTATCTCTATGCAGGCGACTTAGGATTTACTCCTATCAACACACAGTGCAAGGAAGACCTCGAAGACCAAAGAGGCATGACCAACAACCGCGAGTATGGCTCGGTGACCAACAACGTAAGCGGTATCTGGAACTTGAAGGACATCAAGAATGGTTCGTTCTTCATCCACAGCTCGGGTGCAAACAAGGCCCTAAAGAACACATGGCTTGTGTCTAACCTCTTTGTTGTAAACGCTTGCTCACCTGACAAGGGCATGACAGTGAAGAACATGAGCCAGAACATCGACTCATACACCTATACATACACCACCGCTGGTGAGTATAAGGCTACATTCATCGCTACCAACAGCAACTACAAGAAGGAGTCACGTGTTATCCGTGAGTTGACTATCAAGGTTACTGAATAACGATTGATTATTAATCAAAGCGAAGGGAGTGACATTGTTTTGGCACTCCCTTCTGTTACCTAAACCATATTTTACTAATATGAATCAAAAAACTAAAAGTAGAATCATGGCTGCCTTTGTGGGTATGGCAGGACTGACATTTAGCCAGAACGCAGCAGCCCAGATGTACGACGACCCCCGTATGTTCTCATTTGAGAAACCAACTGAGCTTCAGTTCATCTCTACCCAAAAGTCGGCTGTAGAACTGAGTGGCACTCATTATAAGAATGGTAAGAAGTCGCTACAGTGGACATTCCAGCCGGGAGCATCGCTCTCAATAAAGAAAGACTTGCAATTTGAGCCCAAGGTGAAGGGCGGTCGCGACAATTATCTTGCCGCTTTCATCGTTTGGATTTACAACGAGACACCGGCTCCGGGCAAGCAGATACAAGTGAACTTCCTCAAGGATGGCAAGAAGTGCACAACATTCCCCATCAATATCAACTTCAAGGGATGGCGCGGCGTATGGGTTTGCTATGAGCGCGATATGCAGGGCAAGCCAGAAGTTGGCATGAACGAGATTCGCATCGACGCTCCCGACGTAAAGGGCAAGCTATATTTCGACCACCTCATCACAGCCATCAAGGTTGACCCACGTCAGCAGACAGCCGACGAGCAGGTACCATTCGTGAACGTTCGCTCTACCAACCACTGGTTGCAGGTGAGAAAATTCTACAACATCAAGCCAGATATCGAACTGACACCGCTGACCGATCAGCAGCGTGCCGAGATTAAGCTCGTAGAGCAGCGTTTCCGCGACGTCATCTACACACCTGCAAAGCTCTATCCTAAGCAGATGAACGAGATTCGCGCCAAGTATGCTAAGTATGGCATCAGCAAGAAAAATGGCGTTGTCACAGGTAAGGGCATTTGGTTTGTGCGTCATGCCGAGGCTTACGAGCGCATGATTTCGCCGTGGGATAAGCACATCCTGACACGCACTGGATATGAGATGACCGACTACTTCACTCTGATGCAGCGCATAGCTATTGCATACAACAACGCTGTTGAGGATGCTGATAAAGACGAGTTGAAGAAGATGTTCCTCATGATGTATGAGCACATCACCGACCAGGGCGTATGCTGGGGCAGCTGCTGGGGTAACATTCACCACTATGGCTACTCAATACGCAATATGTACTCTGCCTACTTCCTCATGAAGAACGTTCTGAAAGAGGCTGGCAAACTGGACGAGGCAGTGCAGACCATGATTTGGTACTCGCAGACCAACGAGCTATACACTAAGCCAGTTGAGAACGGTATCGACATGGATACATTCAACACAGCGTCTATTGGCTGTATGGGTGCTATCCTCCTTATGGACGACTCGCCAGAGAAGGTGCGCTACTTGCGCTCTTGCGGTCGTTGGCTCGACTGGGGTTGCCGTCCGGCAAAGGGATTGGACGACTCGTTCAAGATTGACGGTTCGGGCTATCACCACTGTAACAACTACCCAGGCTACTCAGTAGGTGGTTTGAACGGTGCTACTCAGATGATATACTTCCTCAGCGGAACAGAGTTTGGTGTAGGCGAATTGGCACATCAGACCGTTAAGAACTCTCTTATGGCAATGCGTTTCTTCTGCAACAAGATTCACTTCCCGCTGGCTCTCTCAGGTCGTCACCCTAACGGCACTGGCAGATTGACACCTATCCACTATGCCTTCATGACATTGGCTGGCACACCTGACGGCACACAGCAGTATGACAAGGAAATGGGTAACATGTACATGCGTCTGTCTGACGGAGCTAACTCTACACTCGACAAGAAGATGAAGCTCAAGATACAGATGCTGGGTTGCGCTCCAGAGGCTGACCCTCAGGGCAACCTTGCACTGAGCTATGGATGTACATCAGTGCAGCGTCGCGACAACTGGTCGGCTGTAGTGCGTGGCACAAGCCGCTACTTGTGGGGTGCAGAGCACTATGTTGGCGAGAACCTCTATGGTCGTTACCTCGGTTATGGCAGTATGCAGATTCTCACAGCTCCTAAGGGCGAGAACGTAACTCCTAAGTCAAGCGGTTGGGTGCAGAATGGTTTCGACTGGAACCACATCCCTGGCACAACAGCTATCGTGCTGCCTCTCGACGATTTGAAGGCAAAGATTCGCAACGTGGACATCTCTTCAGGTGTTGAGGAAATGCTCTACTCTGACGAGGCTTTTGCTGGTGGATTGTCACAGCGTGGCGTAAACGGCAACTTCGGTATGGTGCTGCACGAGCACGACAAGTACAACGGCTCTATGCGTGCTCGCAAGTCTTACCACTTCTTCGACAATACTATAGTTTGTCTTGGTACTGGCATCGAGAACATCGTAGACCAGCATCCTACAGAGACAACAGTGTTCCAGTTGGCTGCTACAGACGCTAAGGCAGAAAACTACTGGAAGAGCTACAAGGAAGGCGACGGCAAGGCATGGCTCGACAACCTTGGCACAGGCTACTACACACCGCAGCCAGTGAAGTTCTCTGGTCTTGTTAAGCAGGAATCGCGCACCGAGGACACCGACAAGCCAACTGAGGGAATGTGGGCATCGCTGGTGTTCGACCACGGCAAGGCTCCTAAGAATGCTACATACGAGTATGCTGTAATACCTAACACTACACGTGAGCAGATTGACGCATTCGCTGCAGCTCCTAACTATAAGGTGCTCCGTTCGGACAACAACGCACACATCGTAAGCTCTGACGCAACACACACAGTGTCGTACGTGCTCTTCGAAACTCCGAAGGATATGCTGCCAGGCGGTCCGCTGCTCAAGACAGACACAGCATGTCTGGCAATGGTGCGCATGGTGAGCGCCAAGAAGATGCTCCTGACAGTGGCTCAGCCTGACCTCGCACTCTATCGTGGTCCGAGCGACGACATTTATAAGGACGGCAAGCGTGTTGAGCGCAGTGTATACAGCCGCCCATGGCGTCACAACCCGAGCTTGGAGATTCCAGTTCGCGTGACTCTGCTCGGCAAGTGGAACTTTGATGGCAACGAGGCTATCAAGCTCGTTGAACAGACAAACAAGACCACAACCATCGAGTTTATATGTAAGGACGGACTCAGCTTCAATGTTGAGTTGGAGAAATAAAATAAAAGATTGAAAACAAATTAAACAAATGAATAACATTAATAAGACAATCGCTGCCTTGTTCATGGCAGCAACATTCCTCCCGATGTCAGCACAGACTGCTGAAAAGAAAGCGTGCAGCAACCACAAGACAGAATGCGCTGGCAAGTCAGACTGCTGCAAGAAGACTGGCTGCGAGAAGATGAAGATGCGCATGGACAAGCTGGCAAGCGACGACGTGAACTTTGCTACTCGTCAGTATACACTCATGCTCGACCAGGTGGGCCGCACTGGTGAGGTGCACAACCCTCGTACCATCGACAAATTGGGCAACCTCGTTTGTGTTCCTATCGACGACTGGTGCTCAGGCTTCTTCCCTGGCAACCTCTGGGAGATGTACAAGCTCACAAACGACAAGCAGTGGGCTGTTCAGGCAAAGCGCTTCACAGAGCGTCTTGACTCAATACAGTATCTGAAGTGGCACCACGACGTAGGCTTCATGATTGGCAGCAGCTACCTTAATGGCTATCGCATCAACCCAACTAAGGCTTACAAGAAGGTAATAATCCAGACAGCTAAGTCGCTCAGCACACGTTTCCGCAAGGGCGCAGGCGTTATCCAGTCATGGAACGTAGACCGCGGATGGCAGTCGCAGCGCGGATGGACATGCCCAGTTATCATCGACAACATGATGAACTTGGAGCTTCTGTTCGAAGCTACAGTATTGAGCGGCGACTCTACATACTGGAACATCGCCAAGAGCCACGCTGACGTAACAATGAAGAATCACTTCCGTAAGGACGCAAGCTGCTACCACGTTATCGACTACAACCCCAATACTGGCGAGGTGCTCCACAAGCACACAGCACAGGGTCATCACCACGAGAGTGTATGGGCACGCGGTCAGGCTTGGGCTATCTATGGCTACACAGTTTGCTACCGCTACACTAAGGACAAGAAGTATCTCGACCAGGCTGTTCGCACACTCAACATGATGTTGCGTCACCCGAACATGCCGAACGACCTCGTTCCTTACTGGGATCTCAACGCTCCTAACATCCCTAACGAACCGCGCGACGTGTCTACAGCAGCTTGTATCGCTTCAGCTCTGTATGAGATGGACAAGTATCTGCCGGAGAATGGCTACTATGCCCTCGCCGACCGCATCATGACCTCTCTCTCGTCACCTGCTTACCTCGCTGAGCTTGGCAAGAACGGTTGCTGGTTGTTGATGCACTCTGTGGGAAGTATTCCTCACGGTGCCGAGATTGACGTTCCTCTGAACTATGCCGACTACTACTTCTTGGAGGCATTGAACAG
>CAKPST010000052.1 GCA_934183355.1 uncultured Prevotella sp. | reverse complement strand
AAGGGTTCATGGATTGAGTTTGCCACTGACATCAACAACGTAATGTATGCCTATATCGACCGTAAGAAGAAGTTGCCTGTTACAACTCTTCTGCGTGCTATGGGCTACGAGCAGGACCGTGATATCCTTCAGATATTCGATCTTGCCGAGGAGATGAAGGTAAACAAGAAGAACCTGAAGGCTGCCATCGGTCGCAAGCTCGCTGCACGTGTATTGAAGTCGTGGAACGAGGACTTCGTTGACGAGGATACTGGCGAAGTAGTATCTATCGAGCGCAACGAGGTTATCATGGAGCGTGAGACAGAACTCACAGAGGATAATGTTGACGAAATCCTCGAGTCGGGAACTCAGTCTATTCTGCTCCACAAGGATGCCGAGGCTGCTAGCAAGTATGCTATCATCTTCAACACACTTGCCAAAGACCCGTCTAACTCTGAGAAGGAGGCTGTGCTCTATATTTATCGCCAGCTGCGTAATGCCGACCCTGCTGATGACGCATCAGCACGCGAGGTGTTCCAGAACCTCTTCTTCTCTGACAAGCGTTATGACCTTGGCGAGGTGGGTCGCTACCGCATCAATAAGAAGCTCGGTCTTGACACCGACTCTGACGTGCGCGTGCTCACTAAGGATGATATCATCGAAATGATTAAGTATCTCATCCAGCTGGTTAACTCTAATGCTTCGGTGGACGATATCGACCACCTCTCTAACCGTCGTGTGCGCACTGTCGGCGAGCAGTTGAGCAACCAGTTCTCTATAGGTCTGGCTCGTATGAGTCGCACTATCCGCGAGCGCATGAATGTGCGTGACAACGAGGTGTTCCAGCCTACCGACCTTATCAACGCCAAGACTATCTCAAGCGTTGTAAGCTCGTTCTTCGGCACCAACCCATTGTCACAGTTCATGGACCAGACCAACCCGCTTGCCGAGGTTACTCACAAGCGTCGTCTCTCTGCACTTGGTCCTGGCGGTTTGTCGCGTGAGCGTGCCGGCTTCGAGGTGCGTGACGTTCACTACACACACTATGGTCGTCTGTGTCCTATTGAGAGCCCTGAGGGTCCGAACATCGGTCTTATCTCTTCTCTCTGTGTGTATGCTACTATTAATGAGCTTGGCTTCATCGCCACTCCATATCGTAAGGTTAAGGACTCTGTTGTCGACCTTGACAACAACGACGTTGTTTACCTCACCGCTGAGGAGGAGGAGAACCACGTTATTGGTCAGGGCAACGCCCCATTGCGTGAGGACGGAACATTCATCCGTGACTACGTTAAGTGTCGTCAGAACGCTGAGTTCCCGGTAGTGCCGCCATCTGAGGTTGACCTCATGGACGTGTCACCGCAGCAGATTGCCTCTGTATCGGCAGGTCTTATCCCATTCTTGGAGCATGATGACGGTCACCGTGCACTCATGGGATGTAACATGATGCGCCAGGCAGTTCCATTGCTCCACAACGATGCACCTATCGTAGGTACAGGTCTTGAGAAGCAGGTGTGCGAGGATTCACGCACTATGGTTACAGCCGAGGGCGAGGGTGTTATCGAGTATGTAGATGCTACAACCATCCGCATCCTCTACGACCGCACAGATGACGAGGAATTCGTAAGCTTTGAGCCGGCTCTTAAGGAATATCGCATTCCTAAGTTCCGCCGCACCAACCAGAATATGACCATCGACCTCCGCCCGATCTGTAACAAGGGTCAGCGCGTTAAGAAGGGCGATATCCTCACTGAGGGTTATGCTACTGAGAATGGTGAGCTTGCTCTTGGTCGCAACCTCCTCGTGGCTTACATGCCATGGAAGGGTTACAACTATGAGGACGCCATCGTATTGTCAGAGCGTATGATTCGCGACGACGTGCTTACATCTGTACACGTTGACGAGTATTCACTCGACGTGCGTGAGACAAAGCGTGGTCTTGAGGAGTTCACAAGCGATATTCCTAACGTTTCGGAGGAGGCTACTAAGGACCTCGACGACAACGGTATCGTACGTGTTGGTGCTCGTATCGAGCCGGGTGACATCCTCATTGGTAAGATTTCGCCGAAGGGCGAGAGCGATCCTTCACCAGAGGAGAAGCTTCTGCGTGCCATCTTCGGTGACAAGGCAGGCGATGTTAAGGACTCTTCATTGAAGGCCAATCCGTCATTGAGTGGTGTTGTTATCGATAAGAAGCTCTTCGCACGTGCCGTTAAGACACGCGAGTCGAAGAAGCAGGACAAGGTGATTCTCGCCAAGATTGACGAGGAGTATGAGGCAAAGCACGACGACTTGAAGGATATTCTCGTTGACAAGCTCCTCACTCTCACCGATGGTAAGGCATCGCAGGGCATCAAGGACTACTCTGGTGCTGAGATTATCACTAAGGGTACTAAGTTCACAACAACTATGTTGAAGAACCTCGAGTACGACGGCATTCAGTCGAACGACTGGACCGACGACGAGCATGCTAACACGCTCATCTCGAAGCTCATCATGAACTACATCCGCAAGTATAAGCTGCTCGATGCAGAGATGAAGCGCAAGAAGTTCGCCATCACTATCGGCGACGAGCTGCCTTCAGGCATCCTGCAGATGGCTAAGGTATATGTTGCCAAGAAGCGTAAGATTGGTGTGGGCGATAAGCTCGCCGGTCGTCATGGTAACAAGGGTATCGTGTCTAAGATTACACGTATGGAGGATATGCCATTCCTTGAGGATGGTCGTCCAGTAGACTTGGTATTGAACCCTCTGGGTGTGCCTTCTCGAATGAACCTCGGTCAGATATTCGAGGCTATTCTTGGTGCAGCCGGTCGCAAGCTTGGCGTCAAGTTCGCTACTCCTATCTTCGATGGTGCTCACCTTGAGGACCTCTCTGAATGGACAGACAAGGCAGGTCTGCCGCACCTCTGCTCTACCCACCTCTACGACGGTGAGACAGGCGAGCGTTTCGACCAGCCAGCTACTGTAGGTGTAACCTACTTCTTGAAGCTCGGCCACATGGTTGAGGACAAGATGCACGCACGTTCAATCGGTCCGTACTCGCTCATCACACAGCAGCCACTCGGTGGTAAGGCACAGTTTGGTGGTCAGCGTTTCGGAGAGATGGAGGTTTGGGCTATCGAGGCATTCGGTGCCAGCCACGTACTTCAGGAGATTCTGACAATCAAGTCGGACGACACCGTTGGCCGTTCAAAGGCTTACGAGGCTATCGTTAAGGGCGACCCGATGCCAACACCGGGCATACCGGAATCACTCAACGTGCTTCTGCATGAGCTCCGCGGTCTTGGTCTCAGCATCAAACTCGATTAATCCCGACATCCCAAAACTATAGAAATATATGGCTTTCAAGAAAGATATAAAAGTTAAGAATAATTTCACGAAGATTACCATCGGACTTGCCTCTCCCGAGGAAATCCTGGAAAATTCGTATGGCGAGGTGACAAAGCCTGAGACCATCAACTACCGTACTTACAAGCCAGAGCGCGACGGCTTGTTCTGCGAGCGCATCTTCGGTCCGACACGCGATTACGAGTGTGCCTGCGGCAAGTACAAGCGTATCCGTTACAAGGGTATCGTCTGCGACCGATGCGGTGTTGAGGTTACTGAGAAGAAGGTACGTCGTGAGCGCAGCGGACACATCGAACTGGTTGTGCCCGTTGCCCACATCTGGTACTTCCGTTCTCTGCCTAACAAGATCGGCTACCTCCTCGGAATGCCTACCAAGAAGCTCGACCAGGTTATCTACTACGAGAAGTATGTAGTAATCCAGCCGGGTATCCTTGAGGGACGTACCGATTCAGAGGGTGAGGAACTCAACGGTTCACACAAGATGGACCTCCTCTCTGAAGACGAGTACATGGACATCCTCGATACCAAGGTATCGCCCAACAACGACGACCTTGATGACAGCGATCCCAACAAGTTCATCGCCAAGATGGGTGCAGAGGCTGTGTACGACCTTCTTGCAGGTCTCGACCTCGACTCGCTTTCTTACGAGCTCCGCGACCGTGCCAACAACGACTCTTCGCAGCAGCGTAAGACCGAGGCTTTGAAGCGCCTTCAGGTAGTAGAGGCTTTCCGTGGCTCTAAGGACGTTAACCGTCCTGAGTGGATGATCATGAAGATTATCCCCGTCACACCGCCTGAACTCCGTCCGCTCGTACCGCTGGACGGTGGCCGTTTCGCCACTTCCGACCTCAACGACCTCTATCGTCGTGTAATCATACGTAACAACCGCTTGAAGCGACTTGTTGAAATCAAGGCTCCTGAGGTAATCCTCCGCAACGAGAAACGTATGCTTCAGGAGGCTGTCGACAGCCTCTTCGACAACTCACGCAAGTCGAGCGCCGTTAAGAGCGATGCCAACCGTCCGTTGAAGTCACTCTCCGACTCGTTGAAGGGTAAGCAGGGTCGCTTCCGTCAGAACCTCCTCGGTAAGCGTGTTGACTACTCAGCACGTTCGGTTATCGTTGTAGGTCCGGAGTTGAAGATGGGCGAGTGTGGTCTGCCTAAGCTCATGGCAGCCGAGCTCTACAAGCCGTTTATCATCCGTAAGCTCATCGAGCGCGGTATCGTTAAGACCGTTAAGAGCGCCAAGAAGATTGTAGACCGCCGCGAACCGGTGATCTGGGACATTCTTGAGAATGTGATGAAGGGTCACCCTGTAATGCTCAACCGTGCTCCGACACTTCACCGTCTTGGTATTCAGGCATTCCAGCCTAAGCTCATTGAGGGCAAGGCTATCCAGCTCCACCCATTGGCATGTACTGCGTTCAACGCCGACTTCGATGGTGACCAGATGGCTGTTCACCTCCCGTTGAGCAACGAGGCGGTGCTTGAGGCACAGGTGTTGATGCTCCAGAGCCACAATATCCTCAACCCTGCCAACGGTGCTCCTATCACAGTGCCTTCGCAGGATATGGTGCTCGGTCTCTACTACATCACCAAGATTCGTCCGGGTGCTAAGGGTGAGGGACTCACATTCTACGGCGACGAGGAGGCTCTCATTGCTAACAACGAGGGCAAATGCGACCTCCACGCTCAGGTGAAGGTAATCGTAGACGACCTCGTAGACGGCAAGATACAGAAGCGCATGGTGGAAACATCTGTTGGACGTGTCATCGTCAACCAGATTATCCCGAAGGAAGTGGGCTTCTTCAACGACATCATCTCAAAGAAGACTCTGCGTGGTCTTATCTCAAGCGTAATCAAGGCTGTAGGTATGGCAGAGGCTTGCGAGTTCCTCGACGGTATCAAGAACCTCGGTTATCGCATGGCTTACGTTGCAGGTCTTTCGTTCAACCTTGACGACATCATCATCCCACCAGAAAAGAAGGAGATTGTCGACCGTGGTCAGGCTGAGGTGCGTGCTATTGAGGACAACTATAACATGGGCTTCATCACTGAGAACGAGCGTTACAACCAGGTTATCGATACTTGGACACACGTGAACAACGACCTCGCCAATATCCTTATGAAGGAGATGACCGAGGCCGACCAGGGCTTCAACGCTGTATTCATGATGCTCGACTCAGGTGCTCGTGGTTCTAAGGACCAGATTAAGCAGCTCTCTGGTATGCGTGGTCTTATGGCTAAGCCTATGAAGGCAGGTGCCGAGGGACACCAGATCATTGAGAACCCGATTATCTCGAACTTCAAGGAAGGTATGTCAGTGCTCGAGTACTTCATCGCATCGCACGGTGCCCGTAAGGGTCTTGCCGATACCGCTATGAAGACTGCCGACGCCGGTTACCTCACACGTCGTCTTGTTGACGTGTCACACGACGTTATCATCTCTGAGGAAGACTGCGGCACACTCCGCGGACTCGTTTGCACAGCTCTCAAGAACGGCGACGAGATTATCTCTTCTCTCAGCGAGCGCATTCTCGGTCGTGTGTCTGTTCACGATATCATCAACCCGTCTACTGGCGAGCTTATCTGCGCCGCAGGCGAGGAAATCACAGAGTCTAAGGCTAAGCTCATTGAAGATTCGCCTATCGAGAGCGTAGAGATTCGTTCGGTGCTCACTTGTGAGAGCAAGAAGGGTGTCTGCATGAAGTGCTACGGTCGCAACCTTGCTACACAGCGCATGGTTCAGCTCGGCGAGGCTGTCGGTGTTATCGCTGCTCAGGCTATTGGTGAGCCGGGTACACAGCTTACCCTCCGTACGTTCCACGCCGGTGGTGTGGCTGGTAACGCAGCCGCCAACGCATCTATCACCGTTAAGAACGACTGCAAGATTCACTTCGAGGATTTGCGTGTTGTGCCGTTCGTTGAGAATAATGGCGAGAAGGATATCGACTGCCAGATGGTAGTGAGCCGTCTGTCTGAGATTCACTTCATCGACCCACATACCGACATCACACTGTCTACACAGAACGTGCCTTACGGTTCGACACTCTACTTCAAGGAGGGCGACCTCGTGAAGAAGGGCGATCTTATCGCCAAGTGGGACCCATTCAACGCTGTCATCGTTACAGAGTATGCAGGTACACTGCGCTTCAACGATGTCATCGAGGGTATCACATATCGCGCCGAGACCGACGAGGCTACAGGTCTTACCGAGAAGATTATCACCGACTCTAAAGACAAGTCGAAGGTTCCTACCTGCGACGTGCTCGACAAGAATGGCGAAATCATCGGTACATACAACTTCCCAGTGGGTGGTCACGTAGTTTGTGAGGATGGTCAGACCGTTAAGACTGGTACTACACTTGTTAAGATTCCACGTGCCGCAGGTTCTGCAGGCGATATCACCGGTGGTCTCCCACGTGTTACCGAGTTGTTCGAGGCACGCAACCCGTCCAACCCAGCTGTCGTATCAGAAATCGATGGTGAGGTTACAATGGGCAAGGTTAAGCGTGGTAACCGCGAGATCATCGTTACATCAAAGACTGGCGACCAGCGCAAGTATCTCGTTTCGCTGTCTAAGCAGATTCTTGTACAGGAGCACGATGCCGTGCGTGCAGGCACACCGTTGTCTGACGGTATCACCACTCCGGGCGACATCCTCGCCATCAAGGGTCCTACTGCCGTACAGGAGTACATCGTTAACGAGGTTCAGGACGTTTACCGTCTGCAGGGTGTGAAGATCAACGACAAGCACTTCGAAATCATCGTGCGCCAGATGATGCGCAAGGTTCAGATTGATGAGCCGGGCGATACAACATTCCTGGAGCAGGAGATGGTGGACAAGCTCGACTTCGCCGAGGAGAACGACCGTATATGGGGCAAGAAGTATGTCACCGACGCTGGCGACTCAGACGTGCTCAAGGTTGGTCAGATTGTTTCTGCTCGCAAGCTGCGCGACGAGAATTCAAGCCTCAAGCGCCGCGACCTTCGTCTTGTTCAGGTGCGCGACACCGTTCCTGCAACATCTACACAGATTCTCCAGGGTATCACACGTGCTGCCCTCCAGACCAAGAGCTTCATCTCGGCTGCTTCGTTCCAGGAGACAACCAAGGTGCTCAACGAGGCTGCTATCCGTGGTAAGGTGGACTTCCTTGAGGGTATGAAGGAGAACGTTATCTCTGGCCACCTCATCCCAGCAGGTACAGGTCTGCGTCAGTGGGAGAAGATTATCGTTGGTTCAAAGGAGGAGTACGACCGCATGCAGGCAAACCGCCGTAATGTGACCGACTACACCAACCAGGCTGACACCACTGTAGAGTAAGAAATTACCGTAGAGTAAACAGAACTAAAAAAATGGACATTGCCATTGAATTGGCAATGTCCATAACATAAAATAAAAAACGCTGCAAGCAGACTCTCATTGAGTTGGCTTGCAGCGTTTTTTTTATTAGAAATCAAACTTATTTTGATTAGAGATCGAACTTATATCCGAGAGTAATCTGGAATACGCTGTTCTTGCTATCAGAGTTGTCGCTGTCGAATACCTTAGTAACGCCGAAGTTGTAGCGACCATCAATTACGAAGTTGTCAAATTCGTATGACAGACCAACAGGAATAGAGAGGTCTACACTCTTAGCTTTAAGAATCTTGTCGCCCTCTACGGTTACGCCATCTGCTTTCCAGTCGTAGTTAACCTTGAATCCAGGCTGAAGACCGAGCTTCACAGCAAGACCCTTTGTAACATATACATTGGCAAGGATAGGAACGTTGATATAGTCGAGCTTAACAGTAACGTCATCAACTTTGCATCCCTGCATTGAGTACAATGCACCGAAACTAAGGCTTACAATGTCTGTTGCCTGATATTCAAACTCAGCACCAGCAGCCAAACCGAAACGTGGGTCGCTGTCTTTACTGTCAGTCAGACTTGCGATGTTCAAGCCGAGCTTAGGCTGCAATGTGAATGAGCCAACTGAGTGCTGTGCGTAAGATGCTACTGAAGCGAGCATCACTACTGCCATTAGAAATAACTTTTTCATACCAATTTTACTTTTAAGTGATTAATTAGTTAATCGTCACACGAATTATCTATCTTTTTGGTGACGAAGTTATCGATTGCAAAGATAGATTAAAAAAGGAAACAAGCAAAGAGGCAAATACTCCTTTTTTTGTTCGTTTCTTCTGTTTAGTTGTCCCATTTACCTATATTTGTTAATAATTTAGCTTTAAAGACGTTAATGCGATAGTATTTTTATAATTTTGCACTCTATATTTATCGACTAACAATCCACACATGATATATAGAATTCCAAAGAATCGCATAGTATTTCCCGACCCACGATTCGGCGACCCAGATGGGATGTTTGCCGTCGGTGGCGACCTTAGTGTCGACCGCTTGCTGCTTGCTTATAGCAATGGCATATTCCCGTGGTACTCGTTTCGTGACTCTCGCGAGATACATTGGTATTGTCCGATGCGCAGATTTGTCATATTCCCCAACGAGATACACGTGTCACACTCCATGCGCACCCTTTTCAACCGCACTCCGCAACGCTATAGCTGCACCATAGATGCCGACTTCGATGCCGTCATTCGCAACTGTTCGCAGCTCCGCATCAACGAACTTGGTGCATGGCTTGGCGACGACATGATACGAGCCTACACCGAACTCCATCATCAGGGATTTGCCCACAGCGTTGAGGTGTGGGACAATGATGACGATGGAAAACTCGTCGGTGGACTCTACGGAGTGGGGATAGGAGGCTGTTTCATGGGCGAGAGCATGTTCTCGCTTGTGCCCAGTGGCAGCAAGATAGCGCTCATACATCTCGCCAGGTTTATGGACGAGAATGGTGGAAAGCTGATTGACTGCCAGTTTGAGACCCCACATCTCAAGTCAATGGGCGGACGTTATATCACATACGACGAATACATGAAGTTAATGACCTCGGAATAAACATACATTCAACAATCAATATGGCAAACGAACAGACCTCAGTACGCGACCGAGTGCATGCCAACTTGCGTGAGCCGCGACGATATAAAGTGATAATCTACAACGACGACTTCACCACTATGGACTTTGTCGTGCATATTCTCACCTCGGTGTTCTATAAGAGTGCAGCCGAGGCAGAGTCGCTTATGCTCGATGTCCACAAGCGTGGCAGTGCTATAGTGGGTGTATACAGCTATGATGTAGCAGCGTCCAAGGTGCGCAAGGCTACGATGCTGGCACGAGAGTCCAACTTCCCGTTGCGCTTAGAGTGCAAGCCTGAGTAAGATATTAAGTTATTAATCAAGTAAATAATTAGTTCTTTTGAAGAATAGTGAGAATTTAGCTACGGCTATTAAATATGCCATTGAGATATGCGATAATTGGCATCATGAGTTTGTTACACCCGAGCATGTGCTTTTCGCTCTATGCGGACAAGAGTCGTTCGGCTATGCCCTGTTCGAAAACGATGTCGACATCGACATTGTGGAGCAACGTGTTAGGGATGTACTAAAGGGTATGGAGCATGTGCCAGTGGGTGTGAAATATGCCATCGAAGGCTCCGAGCAGTTTACACAGATGATGTCGCTCGCCATCAAACAAGCCCAGTATGCCGACGTAGATGTGCTTGATGTGCCACACGTCGTGGCAGCCATGTTCATGCTCGACGACTCGAATGCGGCGTATATACTGCATGACATGATAGGCGACCGGCAGGGAGAGTTCATGAAAACCCTCCTCAACTATTATAATATGGACCTTGATGAAGAGGAATTCATTGAAGAGTCGGAGCCAAAAGAGAGAGAACCCTGGCGCCAACTCATCACATGTCTCAACGACTCCTACACTCAGCACAACCCACTCATAGGTCGTGAGCAGGAGCTTGAACGTACCATTCAGGTGCTCTGCCGCAAGGACAAGAACAATCCTCTGCATGTAGGCGAGTCGGGAGTGGGCAAGACAGCGCTTGTCTATGGGCTTACAGCCATGATAGAACGTGGTGAGGTGCCAGAGCGTCTGCGTGGTGCTCATGTCTACATGATGGATATGGGAACGATGGTGGCAGGCACACAATTTCGCGGCGACTTCGAGAAACGCATCAAACAAGTGATGGAGGGACTTGTCCGTGAGGGCAACGCCATCCTCTATATCGACGAGATACACAATCTTGTAGGTGCCGGACGCAATGGCGGTGATGCCTCGCTCGACGCGTCAAACATGCTCAAGCCCTATCTTGAGGGAGGTCAGATACGCTTCATCGGTTCTACCACCTACGAGGAATATAATAGGTATATAGCCAAGCAGAAGTCGCTTGTGCGTCGCTTCCAGCAGATAGACATCGCCGAACCGTCGGTGGATGACGCTGTGAAGATACTCGAAGGACTGCGCTCGGGATACGAGAAATTCCACGGTGTGAAGTATGCTCCTGGCACAATGGAGTATGCCGTGCGCTCCACAGCACGCTATGTGAGCGACCGTTTTCTGCCCGACAAAGCCATCGACCTCATCGACGAAGCTGGAGCCTACCGCGAGACCCATCCGCTGACAAAGCAGAAACGTCAGACCGTCGACACCAAGCTGCTCGCCTCGCTGCTTGCCAAGATGTGCAAGATAGACGCTGAGGCTCTGCGCACACAGTCCAACGACGCCCTGCTCACGCTGCAGTCGGCTCTCAAGTCGCAGATATATGGTCAAGACCAAGCCATAGACATGGTGGTGGAGTCGGTGCAAATGGCAAAGGCAGGACTCGGCGACGAAGGCAAACCTATGGCAAGTCTGCTCTTCGTTGGTCCTACGGGTGTGGGCAAGACAGAGGTGGCTCGTGTGCTTGCCGACAAGTTGGGCGTGCAACTTGTGCGCTTCGATATGAGTGAATATGCCGAGAAGCATGCCGTCTCCAAGCTCATTGGTTCGCCAGCAGGATATGTGGGCTACGAGGATGGTGGACTCCTCACCGATGCCATACGCAAGACTCCCAACTGCGTGCTGCTCTTCGACGAGATAGAGAAGGCTCATCCCGACATCTACAACACCTTCTTGCAGATAATGGACTACGCCTCGCTCACCGACAACCGTGGACAGAAAGCCGACTTCCGCAACGTCATCATCATCATGACATCCAACGCTGGGGCGCAATATGCCTCACGTGCCAGCATCGGATTTGCTGGAGGTACGTCGCGTGGTGAGGCTATGCTCGCTCAAGTGAAGAAGACATTTAAGCCAGAATTCATCAACCGTCTCACTGCCACCGTCGTCTTCAACGACATGAATCACGACATGGCAACGCTCATCCTCGACAAGTCGCTACGCCGTCTGCAAGACAAACTCATAGCACGTGGTGTCGAACTCGACGTATCCGACGATGTGCGCCACATGCTACTTGAGCGCGGATTCACACCCGAGTATGGAGCACGCGAAATCGACCGCACCGTCAATTCGCTTCTCAAGCCTCTGCTGATGCGCGAGATGCTATTCGGATTGCTCAAGAAGGGTGGACAGGCTGTGGCTGTTGTTGATAATGGAGATATAAAGTTGAAGATTGAGTCATAATTCGATAAAAATTACTATATTTGCAAACAAACATTTACAAACTGTAGTATTATGACTGACATCAATCTAATGTACCTTGTATATGGAATGTGCATAATGTTCCATCTGCTGGTGGGGTGGGTGTTTTACTGCCGTAGAAACGGGCTTGCCAAGAAACTCATTGGTCTGCTCATGATTCTCGTAGCCGTGCAATACTCCAAGGACCTCGTTATGCTGCAATACTTCTACAACGACGACCCGCTTGTGATGCACATAGCATCAAGCATCGACATCGTCACGGTGCCGCTTTACGTCTTTGTGTTGGTGGAGTTTTGTCGCCCTGGTTGGCTCACAGCGTGGCGTGCAGTGTGGATGGAGATGCCCTTCATGCTACTCTCGCTGTTGTTCATACTCACCAACTTGTCGTTCTTCTTCGATGCCATAGTGGTGATGTCGGGCATATACGGCGTAGGTTGCGCCCTGTGGACCTTGCGCGAGTTGCCCCGCTACCACCGCTATCTCAAGGAGGAATACTCATACGATGAGGACATCAATCTGCACTGGCTTCGTGGAGTAATGGTGCTGTTTTTCGGCATACTCACTATATGGGTTGTCAGCAATATCTATACCAATCCCTACACCGACCTGCTCTATATGTCGAGTTCGCTTGTAGGTTGGTCAGTGGTGTGCTATTTCATCAACAAACAAGAGACAATCATACGCAGTGTCATCGACACGTCTACCGACGAACAGCCATTAGACATGCCTACGCATGAGACTGAGACCATAGTGCCTAACAATACAGATGCCGAAGCATTGCTCAAGCCGTTGGTGCCGCAAGCCATTGACGAAGAAACCAACGCCATGCTACGTGAAGGACTGCGACGATGCTTTGACGAGCAGAAGATGTATCTCAATCCCAAATTGCGACTTACTGAGCTTGCCATCAGCCTGGGCACCAATCGCACCTATCTGAGCCAATACTTCAACGTCAGTTGCCACCAGTCATTCTACGACTACGTCAACAACTATCGTGTGCGCCATTCCATGCAACTGATAAACGACACTCAGGACACGCTTGAGCAGATAGCCACAATGTCGGGTTTCAACTCCATGTCCACCTTCCGCCGAGCCTTTGTTCAGTGCAATGGATGCAGCCCTCAGCAATATCGCGACCGCTGCAACTAACAAAAAAAGCAGCTACATACACATATTCTGTGTATTGTAGCTGCTTTTTGTCGTCGTCAGTCGACGATTTACACTTTCCTTTAATCCTTCTGGCTTGCGCCTTGTCAGATTACTTTCCGTGGTGCTCGTCAGATACTGTCAACTTCTTGCGGCCATGAGCGCGGCGAGAAGCCAACACGCGACGACCATTCTTTGTAGCCATGCGCTCACGGAAACCGTGCTTGTTTACGCGACGACGATTGTGCGGCTGAAATGTTCTTTTCATTGTCTTATTATTATTTATTTGTTATTATTTACGCTTTTGGGTTGCAAAATTACTCATTATTTTTTAAATCACAAAGAGTTACAACGTTTTTAGGCGTATTTTTTATGTTTTTTTTGTTCTTCCTTTACAGCAGTGCCTTTATCTCTGCGTCAATGTCCTTAATCTGCATGTCGCGCTTCACAACATTGCAGTTTCTGTCAAGCAAGAAGAATGTCGGCACTTGCACCACATTATACAGCTGCAACGGCTGTTGTGAGTTCTCGTCTACACGTGTCGAAATCCACGGCAATGCGGCTGTCTGCGTCTTCCAGAAGTGCTCGTCGGGGTCTACAGACACTTGATAAATCTCCAGTCCGGCAGCATGATACTTGTTGTAAAGTTCGCGCAACATCATGATGCGCTGCATCGACTTCTCGTTGGCAAAGAGATGGAAGTCGAGCAACACCACCTTGCCCGTCAGCGACGATAGACTGCGCTTCTCGCCCTTGTTGTCGGTCAGCGTGAAGTCCACCACTCCCGTAGTGCTCACCTTCGACGCCTCGACAGTGGTTCCAGCCATGCGATTCTTAGCCAGACGCACATCCTTGAGTCCCTCGATAGCAATGTTGTGCAGGTTTTCGCCGCGCTCCTCATTCGGATAGAACGAGTCCCAGCTTGTAGCCACAGCAGCAAACACTCTCACATCTTGCTCCGACGAACGCGGATTGAATATGAGCACAGGCTGACCGCCGGCATACAGAGTCTGGAAGAGGGCAAAGTAAGACGAAGCCTTCATCGGCGCCTTGAAGATATACTGCGTCTTCACCACATTCTTGTAGTTCTCTATCACCTTGTTGATGCTGTCGTTGGCAGCGCTGGCACTGATTTGCTGGCTCTGTGCAATAGCGTTCACCTGGCTCTGTAGCTGCATCTGCATGATGGTTAGCTCCTTGATGCGTGTGCAGTCCTCCGAGCCGTCCACCTCATATTGCGACGCCATAGCAGGATATTTAGCCTTCACGCTCACCGTCTCAGTAGAGTCGATGGCGATGTTGATAATCTGTCCCGCAATGCGCAGACGATAAAACTCAGGAGCCGTGGGTGCCTTGCCGTCAAACGCAAACGAACCGTCGGCAGAGAGCTTCACCGAGTCGACCTTAACCGGACCGTTGAGGCTCATGTTCTCGAAGTAGAGAGTAGAGTCGGCAGCGTTCTCTATAGCACCGTCTACATGAAACTTGCGCTCATTGCAAGCCGTCGTGCCCACCATAGCCAATGCTGCAAGAGCAAAGGCGAAATGTTTCTTGATAATTCTAATATTCATATTGTTTTCTGTCTTTTTTCGCTTTCAACTTGCAAACTTACTCATTTTTATTCGTAAATCAGTGGAAATGCCCATCACTTTTTATTAGTTATACTTAAAACTCTATGCGATAAATGAGGTTTTATTAAGTATAACTAATATATTTGCATTGTCAGAGACTTCCTTACGTGTACGTCTAACAAAATAGTTTTTTTCTTTTTAAATCTGCAATCAACTGCAATTATCTGCAATTAACTGCAATTATTTCTTATTGTTGTTTGTCAATTCGAGATAATCCACTAAATTTGCTTATGTCTAACCTCGTGCCAGATTATGTTCTGGCAT
This sequence comes from uncultured Prevotella sp., assembly GCA_934183355.1. Taxonomy (GTDB): domain Bacteria; phylum Bacteroidota; class Bacteroidia; order Bacteroidales; family Bacteroidaceae; genus Prevotella. The sequence goes on along the minus strand of CAKPST010000052.1, from coordinate 1,093 downwards.
AACAACATAAAAAAATGATGAAGACTCTACGATTCTTTATGTTGATGGCAGTCGTGATGTGCTCACTTGTCGTCAACGCTCAAGATGCTATAGCCAATGACTATAGCCCAACCGCTACTTCAACGGTTTTGGAAAATTATGGCACAGATGTTAAGTCAGAGAACTTCACTTTGCTGCAACACGACGACACTCTTATGTCGGACGCCGAATTGCTGAAAAGTATCGCTGAAGACACTTCCGCCAAGCGATTGAAGAAGGCGAAAATATTTAAGTGGACAGCTTGGGTGGGCGGTAGCGTCTTCTTTTTAGCCGGCGTATATTGCTTATATGGAACGGCATTCGTTGCATATTATGATAACGGTCCCGGAGTTAATCCATTTGCCGTCGGAGCCGCCGCCTCATTCGGAGCAAGCGCAATATGGACCACGTCATTCCTTATCGCAGCCCATCATCAAAAGAAAATGGCGCTTTCTGCCAATGTCAGCATGCTCAATGATAATCTGACAAACAGAAAAACATTGGGTGTTGGGCTGAGTTTCAAGTTTTGAATCACAAACAGGGCTTGTTCACACTCGCTCCGCAATCCAATAACCCACAGCCACAGCCACGAATCCCAACATCACGCTGCCTCCAGCATAGAGCAGAGCTGCAAAAGCATGACCGCCACGCATCAGCGAAAGATTCTCGTTGCAGAATGTGGAGAATGTGGTGAAGCCACCGCACAAGCCCGTGGTGAGCAACAGACGGGCTGAATCGCCGCCAAGATTGCCGCGTGACGATAGTCCGTAGAAGAGTCCGATGAGCAGGCAGCCAAGGAGATTGACCGTGAGAGTGGGGTAGGGGAAAATCCCCGTCATGTTGTCCTGTACAATTTTTGAAGCCAGAAAGCGGAGGGCAGACCCCATGCCACCGCCAATAGCCACCATTATAAGCGAGCGTATCATAAATTATGTTGTTTTATGTTTTGCGGTCGCAAAGTTACGGAGAAAATTATACAAAAAATCAAAAATATCACAGCATTGTTCGTTAATCCCATTGAAAATAACTAACTTTGCTACCATATTTAATTTTTTGATGTTATTATAACGATTTA
>CAKPST010000051.1 GCA_934183355.1 uncultured Prevotella sp. | reverse complement strand
ATTCTTTCCATGCAAGCGTTTTGAGAAAAAAGTTTCAAAAAAGTTGCATTTTTAGCTGATAATTGAGATAAATCAAGTCAAATAGACTGTTTCGGAGGGTTTATAGGCTAAAACGAGCCGTAAATTACTTTTTAAGTATTGCCCTAACAACAAACCATATGTGCATACCTATAGTGGAGAATAATCCATAATGACGACGCATCACATCAAAACGCTCCATGAGCGATGCCCTATGATTTTTGTTGGTCATTCCCCCATCAAGATAATTGACCACTACTTCATGCAACTTGAGCAGTGGCAAATGTTCCTTTTCTGCACGCTTCATCACACGTATACACCAATCGACATCCGCCGAAAAGCGATATTGCAAGTCATAAGGTTCTGCCTTGGCTATATCGGTACGCACATAAAAAGCCTGATGACAGACGAGCATGCCATGTCGAAACGACCGCCATGTGAGATTATCTGGCGGAGCTAAACGACGCGGACGAAGCAAAGTACCTTCATCATCCACAATATTAGTATTGCCATAGAGCACAGCAGGCAACAATCCATCCGACCGTTCGTTGACATCATTAGAGATATTCTCCAAAGTATCTTCCGATGGCAGCACATCTCCAGCATTCAAGAATACCACATAGTCGCCCGTGGCAAGGCGCAATCCCTTGTTCATTGCATCATAGAGTCCTCGGTCTGGCTCTGAGCGCACAATGATATCGTGTTCGGTTTCCTCCTCCAAGCTACGTTGTCGATAGGTATCCACCATATTGATGGTATCATCCTTAGATGCCCCATCCACTACAATATGTTCCACCTGTCCCCATGTCTGCGCCAACACACTATCAAGTGTACGTTGCAGCACACTCTCGGCATTATAAGTACAGGTGATTATTGAGAATTTTATCATATCTTAGTTGTTTGCTTTATATATACATTATTATATTATACACACGCGTTATACTATATAATGCTTTAGAGCTATGAGTTCGTTGTACACCTCAATGTAGTGCATCGCCACACTCTGCTGCGAATAGCAATGTGCCACTTTATGCAGACACGACTCACGCAAAGCCTCACTATTGGCTTCATTTAGGGTCCAGCGTATACCCTCTGCAAGGTCGTCTGTGTCCTTAAAGTTGGCAACATATCCCGTGCGTCGATGATCTATCATCTCAGGAATGCCTCCTACACGGAATCCCACACATGGCACACCACACGCCATAGCCTCCATTATGGTGTTTGGCAAGTTGTCCTCAAGCGATGGCAACACATAAACATCGGCAGAATTGTATATAGACACAATCATTCGGTCGTCTGAAACATATCCGAGTGGATATGATTTAAGACGCAGTTGCTGGCACACCTGTTCTGAATTGCCGCCAAGCACTGCCACAGCCGTGTCTTTCGCCATCTCTGGATGTTTGTCGACAAGACTATTGACAGCATCGATAAAATAAGACACACCCTTACGTTCGTCTGTCACCTTCTGCGACACAAAGAGCAACAATCTTCCCTCTGTCGGCAGTCCAGCACGTTGACGTGCCTCGCGTCGGTCGGATGGGCAGAACACATGTGTATCTATGGAGTTGGGAATGGAAGACACACGCTGATCGGCAAGCAGCGCACTCTGCTTAGCCTGATCCTCAAGCCATCGACTACATGTCACAAAATGAATGTTGGCTCCATGATACAACCGCTTTTTCTTCTCCCACACCTTACGCGACAAGTCGTTGGCAGCCCCATGCAACGGCAACAACTGGCAGTTGTGGCATGCCGTGCGGAAGGCCGAACAGTTGCGGGCATAGTGACATATACCAGTAGCTGGCCACAAATCGTGCATAGTCCACACTATAGGCTTACCACTACGTACAATCTTGCGTATCGACTTCAGCGATAGCATTCCCTGATTTATCCAATTAAGATGTATCAGATCAGCCTCTTTAAATTCTGGTAAACTTGTTATGTCGCTACCCGCATTGGCTGTATCTATTTCGAAGAGGTGCTTACGCTGCAGGTGCAGACGCAGGAGTATAGTGAGCCTTTCCCAAAGGAAATGCACCTTTCTCGCCCAACGTCTTGGCAACGGCACGACTGTTATCTGGTCAGTCTGCTTGTCGGCGACAAGCATCTTGGTTTTCACCCCGTTGTTATTCAGGGCTTCCATAAGACGGTTGGCGGCAACAGCTGCTCCACCGGTCTTTTCGCTCGTATTTACAATGAGTACTCTCATAGGTTTATTTATTTAGCGCAAACTTACTCATTTTTTCCCGATTACAGCACGTCTACGGCTATATATTTTATGTTTATGATAAATATCTACTACACAGACGGCATCTGTTGCAAAATACATTAATAAACTTACACATTATAAGCTAATTCTTTAAATAAATATTAATTAGCGTTGTGTGTTCGGACACGTCATGTTGATATATATCAATAAATGCGAGAATATCTATAAATTGTCATATTAAATACTTGCTTATTCATATAAAGTTAGTAACTTTGCATTGTCAAAAGGTTAATAGATTGTTTAGGTTAGTAGTAATAGATTTAGGTTTTTAGTTATTAGGTTTAAGGTAAATTGAACGATTGTTTAACAGGTAACTATGAGGACCCGCGAGGATCTTCATTAATTACGAAAAGGATTTTTAGTTAAACATAGGCTTTACGGTACTGCTCGTTGAGAGTAGTGCCGTATTTTTTTGCCTTTATTCTGCCTGCACTTTCTTAGGTCCGCGCACACAATCATTCTTTGTCACACCTTTCTTTATCTCGATGTTGATACCATCAGACAAGCCTGTTGTCACCTTGCGACGTTCATAAGTCTTGTCGTCACCATTACCTTTGGCAACATATACATAGGTGTCGTCACCATCAAACTCAATGGCACTCTCAGGCAATGACAATGCTCCACGAGCCTCAGCCAACACAATCTCGGCATTGGCACTATAGCCAGAGCGAATCTGCTGACCGCTTGTCGGAAGATTCACCGCAGCCTTTATCTCAAACTGATTGGCTCCATTCTGGTCGGTAGCCTTAGGTGATATATATTCCAGTCGGGCATCAAACTTCAGATTCTGCAATGCTCCGATGGTTATCTTCATCGTCATTCCCGTTGTGAGTCGTCCCACCTCTGTCTCGTCGATATTGCCACGGAATATCAGGTCGTGCATATTTGCAACTGTGGCAATGGTAGTACCGTCATTGAACGTATTGGCGAGTATGACAGAGTTGCCCACCTTCACTGGCACATCAAGTATAAGTCCAGTGACAGTAGAACGGATGAGTGTTGACGATGCCGAAGCATTCGACTTTGATACACCATCACGCACCACCTCAAGGTTGTCTTGAGCAGCCGACACCTCCTCACGAGCCTGTCTCCAAACTTGTGCTATCTTGTCATACTCGTCGGCAGAGACGAGTCCCTTGTCGTAGAGAGTCTTCTCACGCTCATAGTCAGTGCGGGCCTGACGCTCGTTGATATTGGCAAGACGTACACGCGACTGTGCCGAGCTCAGCGAACCCATATCTGGAATCACCTTAACCTTGGCAATCACCTCGCCAGCCTCAACAGTTTCGCCAGCCTCCTTGAGTATTTCGGTTATAATACCCGAAATCTGCGGTTTTACGTTCACCTCATTGCGCGGTTCTATCTTGCCCGTGATGACTGTGGTCTTGCGGATGTCCATCTGCTTGGGTGTGAACTCGTCGTACACCACCGGTTGTGGACGCGACTTAATGTAGAGGAACACGAATGTTCCGACAAAAACAATGGCTACGAGAGCCAAAAGGAAGATTTTGAAATATTTTTTCATTGCTTTATATTTAATTCAACTTTCCTAATTTACAGTTTCTAATTCCTTCAATACCGTTTACCAACTATTCGTCTCTCATTGCATCTACGGGCTTTATCCTCATTGCTCTTAGAGCTGGGGCAAGTCCTGCAAGCATGCCGAGCACCGACAACATCACGACAGCACCTATAGCCGTCCAAAAGTCTATCTGAAAATGAGCAGTGGCTATGCCGTCCGTGGTATTAGCCATCTCAAGTCCCTGGAGTATTATCACCACAAAGAGGATGCCACTCATTCCTGCTACCGATGTCAGCAATATGCTTTCCTGCATTATCTGCGATAGGATGTTGCTCGGTGTGGCTCCTATAGCGCGTCGTATACCTATCTCCACTGTTCGCTCGCGCACTGTCACCATCATGATATTTGAAACTCCGATGGCTCCTGCCAGCAGCGTACCAATACCGACAAGCCATATAAGCATGTTGATGCCTCTAAACATATTGTCAACAATAGAGAACATCATCTCTGTATTGAACACCATAACACCCTTCTCGTCATTAGGACTCACGTCATGTCCTTGCGCCACAACAGTTCGTATATGATCGGTGATGTCGCTCATAGTCACTCCTGGCTTACCCGTAAGACAAAGCATGTCGATGCTCTCGCCACGGTTGTATATCTGTTGCACAAGCGAGAGTGGCATAAACACAGCCTGCTGGTCGTTGCCATTGACGTTCATATTGCCATCGGCATAGTTGACTCCCACAACACTAAAGTATATAGAGTCTATACGCACCACATCGCCGCATGGGTCGCCACCCTTAGGAAATAGGTTCTTGTACACCTGCTTACCAATGACGCACACTTTGCGTCCCTGCTGCACATCCACCTCATTGATATATCGTCCGTATAGCATCTTGGGCTCACTGACGCGCTGCATGTCGGGCAACACTCCCTTGACAATGCCATTCGACGACAGGTCTTCGCGTGTCACATTAGCTCCCCATCGTGTTATCGTGGGCGTTATCACGTCAAGTTCGGGCACATGCGAGCGCAATCGCTTCACATCTGCGTATGTCATAGTCCACTGCCTACCCTTACGAAATCCGTGATAGGGCTTAGTGGTGGGTTGTGCCCACACGATGGCAGAATTGGTGGCAAATCCCGCCAGGTTGTTGTTGAGCATTTCCTTGAGTCCGTCGCCTCCGCCGATGAGTCCTACGAGCATAAACACTCCCCAAAACACGCCAAAACCAGTCAGAAACGTGCGCGACTTGTTTCGCGAGAGCACGTCGAGTATTTCATTAAGAGAGTCTGTATCCAAAAGCCTCACCCCCTTACCCCTCCCCGGTAGGGAGGGGAGGGGTATGTAATGATGAATTGTATGTATAGCCTTTAAAACTAACCTTTTCATTTTCTAATCATTTATTCTATTATATCATTACGGATAATATCTTTATCGACACAAAGCACATCACTCATATCCCTATGGGGAAGGGACTGGAGAGGGCCTCTATTCCGCCCTCAACGCCTCAATAGGTCGTATCTTTGCCGCCTTGCGTGCCGGAATAAGTCCGGCAATAGTGCCAGCTACTATCATCAGCACAGTGGCTTGCACACAGATGTCGATGCCCACTGTCGGGTCGATGAATATCTTAGCCTTGAAGAGTCCGTTGTCTACATTGGTTTGTCCTATTGTGGCGTTCATGTATTGGTTGGCTGCTATGCCAAGCACCATGCCTATATATCCGAAGAAGGTGGTGATGACAATACTCTCGATAATAATAAGTCGCAATATCGACCATGGTTTGGCACCTATCGCCTTGCGTATACCAAACTCATGAGTGCGCTCGCGCACGGTGATAAGCATAATGTTTGACACACCGACTATACCTGAGAGCAGCGTGAAGAGTCCCACTATCCACAACGCAGTGCGTATCATGGACGTGGCAGTGTTCATCTGCATGTCCTGAGTAAATCGGTTCCATATCCAAATAGAATTCTCGTCGTCGGGTGCGGCACGATGAGCGCGGTTGACTCGGGCACGATAGGCTGTCTCAAACTGCGCATTGTCGTCCTCTGTCTTCAGTCCGTGAAACGAGAATACGATATTACCCGTCTTATCACCGCTATTATATATAGTGCGGAATGTGGTGAATGGAATAAAAGCGTCGTTGCCCATACTACTCTTGTCGCTATCATAGATGCCAACAACGGTAAACGCAAGGTTGCTCACCTTCACCACACGTCCATTGACATTGAGTGGTGCATTTGGCATCAGTTCCTTCGCCATTCCCAATGAGATGACGATAGTCTTGCGCTGTTCTTTCAAGTCGATGGGATTGATGAATCGTCCACAAATCAAGTCGCGCTTGTTGATGTCAATATCATTGGGATAAACACCACTGACATTTACACCCGTTGTGTAGTTGTCTATATAGGTGAGCGTCTGTCCTGCCTTGTCGAGTTCGGCACCCACATCATCGACATTGGCTTCAAATCCATAGCGCGTGATATCAAGGTCCTTGTCATTTAGCTCCACAGAACGCCACTTGCCCAGTCCGTCGTATGCCTTCGACGTCTGTCCGCCGTAGATAGTCATGGAGTTGGTGAGCACCTTCATGCGGTTGCCCATCACACCATTTATGAGTCCGTTGCCTGCACCGAGCAACACAATGAGGATGAATATTCCCCACGCCACAGAGAATCCGGTGAGCGCCGTGCGCAGACGGTTGTGCTTGACGGTGGTCCATATCTCGTTGAATATGTCACGCATTATTTTGAATCTTTTAAATGTTGTTACTTCACATAGTCCTTGCCCACCAAGTGGTGGTCGAAGTTTTCCTCGATGCTTCCTATGAGTCCGTCCTTGATATGCACTATCTTATTAGTCTCGTTAGCCACTCCACTCTCGTGTGTCACCACAACGGTGGTGACACCCTCCTCTGCATTGAGTTGCTTGAGCAGTTCCATCACCTCGACACTCGTCTTTGAGTCGAGCGCTCCAGTGGGTTCGTCGGCAAGTATAATCTGCGGTTTGGTGATTAGTGCACGGGCTATAGCCACACGTTGCTTCTGTCCACCCGACATTTCGTTGGGATAATGGTCAGCCCACTGCGTCAGTCCCAGTCGGTCGAGAAAGTCCATAGCAAGACGGTGGCGTGTGCGGCGCGACACTCCTTGATAGTATAGCGGCAACTCCACATTCTCAACGGCAGTCTTAAATCCAATAAGGTTGAACGATTGGAAGATAAATCCAATCATACGGTTACGATATTCGGCGGCACGTGTCTCTGACAAGTCCTTGATAAGCGTATTGGCAAGCCAATATTCTCCTGAGTCATAATTGTCAAGAATACCGAGAATATTGAGCAATGTCGACTTGCCCGAACCCGACGCGCCCATTATCGACACGAATTCGCCCTCGGCAATGTCGAGGTTAATACCTTTGAGTACGTGCAACGGCTGCGCACCCTGATAGGTTTTGTTTATGTCTTTTAAGTGAATCATATTGCTTGTTTGACTGCAAAAGTAGTGAAAAAGTTGCAAGCAATATCTTTTTTTAGTTGAGAATTGAGAGTTGAGAGTTGAAAGTTATGATATGTTTGGCTGCTAATGCTTTATGGTAAATGTTTTGGGTAAATATCAAGCTTTAAAGGTAATCATAACTTTCAACTCTCAATTCTCAACTTTCAACTCTCAACTCTCAAATTACGACTTCCATCTCCAAGTCTTCGTAAGTTTACGTCCTAATCGTCCCAGCACCATTGTCACCTTGTGTGGCGACACGTCTTTGCCACCAATGATGAGCAACACGCCAGTGAGGATGAGCACTATGCCTACTGCAAGACGCATGGTGAACGACTCACCGAAACACACCACACCAATGGCCACTGCTGTGATTGGCTCCAATGCTCCCATAATGGCTGTCGGTGTCGAACCAATGTCGTGTACTGCCACCACCATGAGCACAAGCGAGAGCACTGTCGGCAGCACAGCAAGCTGTGTGGCATAAAACCACTGACGCGGTGTATCGAGCATCTGTATGGTGCCTCCCGTGGCATAAGTGAAGGCATATATCGCTATGGCTCCAAACAACAGCACATAGAACGTTAGTTTCACCGTCGAAAGTCGAAGCGACGACTTGTTGACAATAACTATATATACGGCATACGTGAGCGACGAGAGTAGCACAAGCGCCACACCAAGCATACTTAGAGCCGCACCGTCTGATGTCTGGTTCAACAGGGCTATGCCACCAAGTGCGAGGGCTATGGACAGGGCGGTGGCAAGCGTCACTTTCTCATGAAACATCGTTGCCATTATCACTGCCACCATTATGGGATAGACAAAGAGCAAAGTAGAGGCTATACCCACGTCCATATAGCAGAAACTAAAGTAGAGTGTCGTCGACGACGAACTCATCAACACGCCCAAAATGGCAAGCAATCCCAGTTCACGACGCGTCAGAGCAAACGACCTTCTCTCGAAGAGCATCATCACACCAAGGATGAATGTGGCGATGGCAAATCTAAAGAACAATGTGGTGTTGGTGGTCACTCCGTCGTGGGTGAGATTCATCGCACCAAGCGGATTGGTGCCGTAGCACACGGCAGCGGCGACACCGCATAGGGTGCCTCGTAGTTTTACGTCCATTGTGTATAAAATGAATAAAGATTTAATAATTATAATTATGTATATACATATTATTCTTAATACCCAAAAGTTGTGCAAAGATAACTAAAAAATAAGTAACTTTGCACACACATTCTTACAACAACCAAAATAATTTATTAATAAACTATTATGATTTATAACAGAAGAAGTCTGCTGACTCTTCTACTTGCCGCCTCTCTGCTGCCTGCCCCAGCTCAGAAGCATGCTCGCACCAAGAAGACAACAGCCGTTGAAACACCCGTGTACAAACAGGCATCGCGCCCTATCGAAGAGCGCATTGCCGACCTTATAGGCAGAATGACTGTCGAAGAGAAGATAGCACAACTACGCTGTCCACTCGGATGGGAGATGTACGACAAGACAAGCCAGAAGTCGGTACAACCATCGGAGAAGTTCAAGAAGATGATGGACAAGGCTCCTATCGGTTCCTATTGGGCTGTACTGCGTGCCGACCCATGGACACAGAAGACTCTTGAGACTGGACTTTATCCCGAACTTGCTGCCAAGGCTATCAACAGCCTACAGAAATATGCTGTAGAGAAGACACGTCTCGGCATTCCTATTCTCTTCGCCGAGGAGACTCCTCACGGTCATATGGCCATCGGCACCACTGTCTACCCCACTGGTCTGTGCTGTGCCTCGACATGGAACCCCGACTTGATGCGACGCATGGGCGAGGCTATGGGCACAGAGGTGCGCTCGCAGGGAGGTAATGTGGGCTACGGACCGGTGCTCGACGTGGCACGCGACCCACGCTGGTCGCGCATGGAGGAGGGCTTTGGCGAGGACCCTTGGCTTGCCTCTATCCTCGGTCCTGCCATCGTGCAGGGCATGCAGGGCAAGGCTGACGACGGTAGACATGTGTACAGCACGCTCAAGCATCTCGCTGCCTATGGTGTGCCCGAGGCTGGACACAATGGTGGCAACGTGTTTGCCGGAGAGCGTCTGATGCGCTCACAACTGCTGTTGCCGTTTGAACGCACGGTGAAGGAAGGTGCTGCGACGGTGATGACATCCTACAATCATGTAGATGGTGTGCCGTGTACGTCCAACCGCTATTTGCTCACCGACATTCTGCGTGGCGAATGGGGATTCAAGGGATTCACCTACAGCGACCTCTACTCCATCGAAACTATAGCTACTATCGGAGCTGCTAAGGACAATGCTGACGCTGCAGCACGCTCGCTCAAGGCTGGTTTGGACATGGACCTTGGCGGTGATGCCTATGGCAACAATCTAAAGAAGCTGCTTGAGGACGGCAATGTTAGCATGAACGACATCGACCGTGCTGTGGCTAACGTTCTGCGACTGAAGTTTGAGCAGGGACTTTTCGAGAATCCATACGTCGACCCTAAGATGGCTCGACAGACATGTCGCTCGGCAGAACACCAGGCTATTGCTGAGGAGGTGGCTGCTGAGGGCATAGTATTGCTCAAGAACGACGGAGCATTGCCTCTCTCGCGCTCAATCCGACGCATCGCTGTGATAGGTCCTAATGCTGACACGCCATACAATCAGCTCGGCGACTACACTGCCCCACAGCCACGCGAGGCTATACACACCGTGCTCGATGGTGTGAAGGCTGCCGTTGGCGACAAGACGGAGGTGGTGTATGCCAAGGGTTGCGCCGTACGCGACACTACAACAGCTGATATCCCTGCTGCCGTAAGAGCTGCAGAAGGTGCCGATGCCGTGGTGCTTGTAGTGGGCGGTTCAAGTGCTCGCGACTTCCGCACTAAGTATATTGCCACTGGTGCTGCCATCGCTTCTAAGGAGGTGCTCGACATGGACTGCGGTGAGGGTTTCGACCGTTCTACTCTCAATCTGCTCGGCAAGCAAGAGGAGCTTATTAACGCTGTGGCTGACGCTACAAAGAAGGCACACAAGCCTCTCGTCATCGTATACATTGAGGGACGCACTCTGCTCATGAACAACGCAGCCGACAAGGCTGACGCTCTGCTTACGGCTTGGTATCCTGGCGAACAGGGTGGCAAAGCTATCGCCAAGACTCTCTTTGGCGACAACAACCCGTCGGGTCGTCTGCCGGTAAGTGTTCCACGCAGTGTTGGTCAGTTGCCTTTATACTATAGCACAGGCAAACTGCGCGACTATATGGACTCTGAGTCTACTCCTCTCTATCCTTTTGGTCATGGTCTGTCTTACACTACATTCGACTACTCGGCTCTTACTATAGAGAAACTCGGCAATACTTCTGCTGGCAACGATGGCTCAATGATTATGTCGTCTGAGAAAGGTCTGCTATTGAATGCCAGTCCAGCATTCGCCAAGGTAAAGGTGACAGTGAAGAACACTGGCTCTCGCGATGGCAGCGAGGTGGTGCAGCTCTACATCCACGACCGTGCTGCTTCGGTGGCTCAACCGCCATTGCAGCTTAGAGCTTTCGAGAAACTTAACCTCAAGGCTGGCGAAAGCCGCACTGTGGAGTTCACCCTCGGATTTGACGAACTCTCTATCATCGGTGCCGATATGAAGCGTGTACTTGAGAAGGGACAATTTGAAATAATGGTGGGTGCTTCGTCTGCCGACATACGACAGAAGGGACTATTAGAATTGTAAAATACAACGTCGAAATAAAACAGCGACGTTGAAATAAAAACGACAACGTTGAAATAAAAACAACGTTGTCGTTTATTCTTTATCGACGTTGTCGTTTTTATTCCTCCCCCGCACGAAACAATGAGAAGTTGACACTTCCATACGCTCTGTGCTCCACAAAACCAGGCAGTGCCGAGAAATCGTTGTGTTTGCCATGCTCAAAGACGAGCAGTCCTCCAGGTGCAAGCATGCCCTTATCGAGTATCATCTTGGGGATAGTAGGCAATTCGGGCATGGCGTATGGCGGATCGGCAAAGATAAGGTCGAACTGCTGCTTGCATGTCTTTATAAACCGCAGCACATCGCCACGTATTAGTATGTTGTCCTCTGTTTCTATCTTCTTCATACAGTCGCGTATGAAGGCAATGTGATCGCGGTCCATCTCCACACTCACCACTGGACTACAACCGCGCGACAACAACTCAAGCGAGATGCTGCCCGTTCCTGCAAACAAGTCGAGAGCACGTGCTCCGTCCATGTCTACATAGCCATTGATTACGTTAAAGATGTTCTCCTTTGCAAAGTCTGTTGTAGGGCGTGCCTTAAACGAGCGTGGGATGTCGAAATGGCGGCCCTTGTATATACCTGTTATTACTCTCATATCGTTACGTTCCTAATATTCTTAATAAATCGTTGCAACTCTTTCACCAACAACTCCTGACCCGTCATTGAACCGGCAAGACACAACACGTCCGAGGGTTTCATGCCGAGTGTCTGCCATACATTGAGCAGATAGTAGGCTGCATCCTGAGGTTGTGTGGTGGCAAACGAGTTGCAGAAGCGCACGTGTCCCTTGCGAAACGCGCACACATCCATGCGCTTGTCATGAAAATAGCAGAAGAGTTTCTCCTGAAATCCTCCATAAGCACGGCGGCAGAACTCCACAAGCACTGGGGCAAGCAGAGGCATGAAAGTCACCGTGCGGAATGTCTCGGTCAGCACAAACTTCAAGTCTTTGCCCACAGCGTATGCTGCCACAACATTGATAGATGGTATGGGGGTGCCCACCACTTCATCGTCGCCATACTGCGTGTTGGCTGCATGATACAAACGGGGCATCGACTCCTCCGAATATTCCTCAGCTGGGATGAGCAGCAGCGGAGAGTCGATGAACACCACTGCCACATCGAACACGGGATGATACTGCGACGGTGTTGCCGTCTGCGGTGCAGAACCCGGATTTAGCTGTGCCTTCAATATGCGACATTCGGCAAGTGCCTGACGCAGATTGGCAGCGACAGCTATACCCGACTTCATGTTATATTGCTCAAAGTCGGTCTGTCCCTCTATCACGGTGTTGGGGGCGGTGAAGGTTATGGTGGTGCGTGTTATGCGAATCGTTATTTTCATAAGATGCTATATGTATATATTTATGTGTTCAAGCCCATTACCAGTGGCGACCTCTGCCCGTCAGCTTTGCCACACGATTGGCTATTGCCTTGGCTATATACTCGAAATTGCCATAGCGCAGGTTGAGCCACAATTCCTCCATTGAGCGACCCACCTTTATCCACGGATGCCCATAGGCATACGTGCGATAGACTCTCTCCTTGAAGTCGACATCCTCCACGATGTATCTGGGATGACGCACTTTGCCCTCAAGCTCAAATCGCGGCATGGTGAACAGACGGCGTAGGCGGCGCGGCATAGTCTGCAGCGAACCCGTATAGTGGGTCGAACCGTCAGTAGCACCGAGGTTGTTTATCATATTGCGCGTTGGCATAATGGCAAGTCCTGAGTTCATCACCATCGACGCCCAAAATATCGTTTCGTAGTATTCCTTGCCCGAAGCACGGTGGTCATAGCATGCGTGGAGGGTGTCGCGACACAGACGGCGCTGACGCATGATGGCATGCAACTGGCGCATGGCATCGGGGTCGTCAAGGAAGGCATAGTTGGCATCCCATGTGTCGATGACTCGTCGCCATGATGCCCATCCCCATATACTGAAGACTGAGGTGAAGAGATAGTCGTAAGGACGATCCTCCAACTGCTCCTCGGGATTAAATCCGGCTATCATCCACACACGCTCATCGTCGGCATAGCGGTCGAGCATCTCCTTGCAGAAGGGGAAGAACGACTGCGACGGCACGTCGTCGTCCTCAAGCACTATGCAACGGTCGACAATGGAGAACGCCCACTTCTGCGAGATATACTCCGAAGGGTCGCAGCCATAGTTGCGCTCCTGATACTTGCGATGAACCTCACACTGCCAGTCGATGTCCTCCACAACACGGCGGCATGCCTCTATGCCAGCCATGTCGCGCTCGCCACGCGGACCGTCTTGATACAGAAAGAGCTTGGAGGGACGCGCACGACGCACCTCGTCGAACACCTTGCGCAAGTGGTCGGGACGATTGAAGAACAGAATGAGCACTGCCACGTCTGTCTTATAGGGTTGTAGGGTCATATATAGCTGTATTAATGGTTGATAATGGTGACTTATGCAAAGTTACTGAAAATATCGAAATGTGGGCTATAATAGGAAAGAAATTAATTTGCCTTTATCTCCAAATTAATTAGTAACTTTGCACATTATGAAACAAAACAAAACGGTTTCCGTGGTGATGTGCACCTATAATGGTGCATCGCGTCACCTACGCGAACAGCTCGACTCCATATTCGCACAGACTGTCTTGCCACTCGAAGTGGTGGTGCAGGACGACTGTTCCACAGACGACACAATGGCTGTGCTCAACGAGTATGCTCACATGGCTCCCGAGGGAATGGACTTCCGCATCATTCAGAACTCCACACAGCAGGGCATCAACCGCAACTTCTTCACTGCCATGCGACAGGCACGCGGCGAACTCATTGCTATCAGCGACCAGGACGACATCTGGATGCCTACCAAGATAGAGGAACAGGCTGCTGCTATGGCTGATGGCAAGATGATGTGTGTGTGCCGTTCGGTGCCGTTTGCAGAGTCGGGTGTGCCGGTGCGCTACGACAGCCGACGTCCCAACTGCAACCTCATTCGTCTCTTTTATGCCTCGATGATGGGTCACTGCCAGATGATTCGTAGCTCGCTGCTCGACTATATCCCCACCGAGCAAGAGCATCCCGACATCTACCGACGCACTTGCTACGACGTGATGACTGCCACGACAGCTGCCGCACTCGACAGTATTGTGCTCATCGACCGTGTGCTTGTCAGACAGCGACGCTATGAGGAGGCTGCCACATACGTGAAATACGACACACATCGTGTACGCTCCACCGACAATGCTGCATACATGATATGGTATGGCATGAAAAACTGGCACCGTGTAAAGCCGTGGATGAACGCTCACTTCCAGGCTCGACTCACTTTCCTTGAGTGGATATGGCGACACGAGAAGTCGATGAACCTTGCCCAGAAGAACAATGTTTCGACCGAAAACCGCATGTTCGGCGACGGACTGCGACTGCTGCATGCCGAGTGCAAGGGTGGCATCGGCGGACTATTGGGCATCATGCGCTACTATGTCAAATATCGTCATGTCATCTTCTACACCTACGAGAAAGACCCCGTGGCGCTCATCCGAGCAATTTTGCACCCCTTCATGCAAGTGTACAACTATCGTTATCTCGCCAACAAATGAAAGTCTACTTCTATCACACACAGAACATACAATACTGTCTGAGCCGAATGGCTGACGGCGAGTTTCCCTCGCACTTCCTCTATGGTGCCTGTCATCTTAGGGACGAGGGCATTGACGTGGTGTATCATCGGTCGCCCAAGCGCGAACGTTCGCGCCTGAAGACAGCCATATACACAGCATGGCAGGTGCTGACATGCCGCGAACGTATTGACGCGGTATATGCCACACACTACAAGGGTCTGGAGTTACTCATCCTTCTGCGAACTTTGCGCCTATTCCGCCATCCCATCGTGGTGTGGCACCACCAACCCATCGTCACTCCCAAGAGCCGACTACGCGAATGGGGCGGACGACTGTTCTATCGTGGCATGGACCGAATGATATTCTTCTCACAGAAACTTGTCAACGACTCTATGCACTCGCCTAAAGCCGACCCGCGCCGAATGGTGGTGGGACATTGGGGAGGCGACATCGAGTTCTACGACCGTATAATTGACGAAGTGAAGAACTGTGCAACCAACAATGACGCTTGCACCTTCATTGCCACGGGCAAGGAGCAACGCGACCAACGCACGCTAATAGAGGCGTTCAACCGTTCGGGCAAACCGCTGAAGTTGTACATCGGCATCAATCCCGACCCTTCGGTACCCAATCCTAATCTCGATGCAGTGAATAATTGTCACCCTGCATCCAACATCGACGTGGTGAAGATATGCGGACTATTGCCTTATGAGATTGCAGTGGAAGTGGCTAAGGCACAATGTGTGGTGATATGCTGCAACAAGACACGCTACACCGCCGGACTAACCACCGTTGTGGAAGCTCTCGCCTTGGGACTGCCCATCATCTGTAGTCGCAACCCACAGATACCTGTCGACTTCGACGCCGAAGGTTGCGGCATATCTGTAGAATATGGAGACGTAGAGGGATGGCAACGCGCCATCACATACATTGCCACTCACCCAGAGGAGGCACGACAAATGGGCAAGCGAGGACGCGAGATTGCGGAGCGCAGATTCAATGACAGACAGTGCGCTAAGGAAATCGCAGAAGTATTGAGAAACACTAACACCATTTAATGAACAAATAATTAACGATATAATTATCGGGTAATTAACCGCAATTAATGACAGAGAAAAAAATCAAGGTCGTTAATGCCGGTTAATTGCCCGTTAATTTATCCAACAACATGTTCTTATGTTCTTATGTCTTTATCCACTAACAACATGTTCTTATGTCCAAATACGCAAAAAAAGGTCTCCAAAGTCGTTAGACCTTGAAGACCCTAAGTAAAAGAAGGCAGCCACCTACTCTCCCGCATTGCATTGCAGTACCATCGGCGCAAGCGGGCTTAACTTCTCTGTTCGGAATGGGAAGAGGTGGGACACCGCCGCAATAACCGCCTAAAATATTGTTAGACATGTTGATTAGCAAAAACTGTTGTTAAAGTTGTACAACAACTGAAAGCACGACTACCAGAGAAGAAAGTCTCGGGCAATTAGTACTGCTCGGCTTTGACGTCGCCGTCTTTACACCTACAGCCTATCTACGTCGTCG
>CAKPST010000050.1 GCA_934183355.1 uncultured Prevotella sp. | reverse complement strand
ACCGAAGGTAATATGGGTAACAAATGTATCCGCCAAGGCTATTTCAATACAGACCTGTCACTCTACAAGTCGTTGCTTAAGAATCGCCTTACGTTGACACTTGACGTTTCAGATGTATTCGGAACAGGGAACCAACATCGCACATTCTATTCAGGTGTGCAAAGAACAATGTTATATGACCTGAATTCCACAAGTGCCATTACCTTTAGCATCCGCTATCGCTTTAACACAACGAACAGCAAGTATAAAGGAACTGGTGCTGGTCAATCTCAAAAGAACAGAATATAAAGTCATAAAACTAAAGCATTAGCTCTAACATCTCATATGCCGACGGCATCCTTACCATCGTCATCCCTAAGACTACACCAGAGAAGGAAACAAAGGTTATGAAGAACATTGAGGTTAAATAACGTTTTTATCATAGGTATAAAGAGAGTGTGTCATACTTTTGACACACTCTCTTTTTTTATTTCCTATATCCCCTAAGTCCATACCACAACAGCACAAACTCGCAAACAAGAGCTATTGTCCATGTAAATTGCCATGAGCCTATCCAGTCGGCAAGCATTCCCTGAAGTACTGGAAACACAGCTCCACCGAATACACCCATCATAAATACTCCAGAGGCACGCGATGTGTATTCGCCAAGTCCGTCAACGGCAAGGGTGAATACACAACTCCACATAACGGAGTGGAATAATCCTACAGCCGCCAAGAGCCAAAGATTCTCGGTAAACATGGCAGCTGTCATAAGCACTATTGCGCCGAGCGTAACGGTGATGAGCATAGGGCGTGGCTTTACGTTTTTCATAGAAGCCGACACCATACGTCCAATTAGAAAACCTCCCCAATATAATGTAGCAAGCAAGGCTGGCGACAGAGCCACGCCACCGGCTGTGAGTTCCATTGCGTGTAGGTTGATGTTATTGCCAATGCTCACCTCAGTACCTACGTAGAAGAATATTGTTATCACTCCATATCTTAGGTTGCGGAACGACCATACGCTGCGTGTATTTCCTGCAGAAGATGCAGAAGACGTTGCATCTGCCGAAGAAGAGCGTATGCCTTCGATATCGGGCAGGGCAAGTCGGCGTGTGGTAATTGTAGTGACTACAATACATAGAGTCATTAGTATAAATGGCAGAGTGAGCTGGGATGCTGTGACGTTATCGAGAGGAACCCCTGCGAACATGATGCCCGTTACGAAGAGTGGTGCTATGGTTGTACCAAACGAGTTGACGGCACATGTAAAATTCATCCTTTGCACCGCACTTGTTCCTGGCAACGGATAGGCAGCGATATACGGATTGATTACTACCTGAAGCATGGCTGCCGCTGTACCCATAAGGAACGAACCCATGAGAAACACGAAATAGCCAAACGGCACGAAGTCGCCATTGACAACAATGCCTGCATCGCCAACATACTCTGCACAAAAGGCAGAGGCTGTGTAGAACACCAAGCCTTCGACCATGACTATCAGCGAGCGTATGAGTGTGCGCTTGTAGCCAATAAGATTGAGCATTCGTCCTGTGCGCGAACTGTTGAGCAGATAACCAAGGAAGAAAGCGAAGGATATGAGTGTGGTCAATGAGTTGCGCATTGTTGTGGCTTCGGAGAGGAACGCTATCTTGAGTGGTCCCTGACACTGGCCGTTGACTGTAGTAAGGAATCCTACTATAAAATATATAAAGGTGAGTAGCAGGAATGGTCCTGCTGTCTTTAGGCTTAGGGATTTCATATTGATGTTAGGTTTTGGTTCAAGTTGAGAGTTGAGAGTTTATTAAAGTTGAGAGTTGAAAGTTGAGAATTGAGAGTTATGATTACCAAGCTAAACATTTAATATTAAAGCATATCATAACTTTCAACTCTAAACTCTCAATTCTCAACTAAAAAAGAACTCTCAACTAAAGATTATAGTATTTCTTCAAGAGTCTGCATTGCTCCCTTAGTCTTAATGCTCTCCACCATCTTCAGATAAGGCTGTGTGAAGTTGTTAGCCGCACGAAGATCGGTGCTGCGGAACGGAGAGAGAGCAAGGAAGTCGAGAGGCTCGTCACTTGCAATGAGATGCTGGTCGTCGGCTGTGAGCCATGGGTCGGCAACTTCAAACTGTTCGCCGTTGTCGTCAGTATGATACTTGAGATAGTGGCGATAGGCAGCGAAGAGATAAGCTACACGGATGAGTTCCTTATCATCGTTGATCATCTTCTCCAGGTTAGGCATTACATACACGGGGAACTTAGATGCGCCGTCGAAGCAAAGGCGAGCCACCTGGTCGCTTACCGAACGGTTGCCGAAACGCTCACAAAGAGTCTGCTTATAGAGTTCAAGGTCGGTATCCTTGGGAGCCGGAACATACGGAGTGATGTCGATGTCCATAAACTGGCGCACAAACTTGGCAATGCGCTCGTCGTGCATGGCAGCGTCCACCTTGCGGTAGCCATAGAGGAACGAAGGATATGAGAGCAATGTGTGAGAGGCATTGAGCAGAGAGAGCTTCATATTCTCAAAAGCAGTCACATCATCCGTCATCTGTGCTCCCACATTCTCCCATGCAGGGCGACCTGCAGCGAAGTTATCCTCAACAACCCACTGTATAAAGTCCTCGCAATATACCGGAGCCTGGTCGTCGGTGCCATTCTCCTCGTTAAGACGCTTGACATCCTCGGGGCGTGTAGCTGGTGTTATACGGTCTACCATCGAGTTGGGGAAGGTTACATTGTTTTCCATCCATGCAGCCAACTCCTTGTCTTGAGCCTCAACAAACGACATGAAAGCTCGACGTGCCGTATTGCCATTGTGCTGAAGATTGTCACAAGAGAGTATTGTGATAGGACCAGCACCTGAAGCTACGCGGCGGCGGAGTCCTTCGGCTACATATCCAAACGCGGTCTGTGGGTCGTGGGGATGTTCAATATCGTGAGCCACCTGCGGGTTGTCGAGCATAAACTCGCCCGTCTGACGTGAGATGTTATATCCACCCTCGGTAATGGTGAGAGTGATGATGCGGATGTCGGGGTCGGCAATCTTGTTGAGTATAGAGTTCTTCTCCTCAACGCCCCAATACAACTCAACAAGAGCGCCAAGACGACAAACCTCATTTTTGCCATCGCGTCCGCATACAGTCAGCGTATATTCGCCATTCTGGGCCTTAAGAGCTTTATACAGATGTTCGTCTCTATCCAAAATCATAGCTCCACAGATGCCCCAACCATGCTGAGTGGGGTCTTCGAGCAAGTGGCTTGTCATGTATTCGAGATGAGCACGATGGAAATTGCCAACACCGAAATGAAGGATACCAGCCTTAACCGAGTTGCGGTCGAAAGAATACGAGTTGATTACATTTGTTGCCATAATCTTTTTAAGTTATTAGTTATTAATTCTTTAGTTATTATTTTTTTCTTTTCGCTTGCAAAGTTATACTGCAAAAAGATTATGGCAAAGTTTTTTTTTGAGGCAAGTTTTGGAAACGTTTGCGGTAACGTTTCCAAAATCTGCAAACGTTTTAAATAGGAAACAATTATTTTAGGGGGAGGTACGGCTCGAATCCGTACTCCCCTATCCTATTCCCCGGTAGAAGCCCTGCACTTCATTTCCGTGCGCAACACTATCTTACGGTTCTCAACTTCAGGACTGCGCACCTTTTCAAGCACAAGTTCGGCTGCTCGCTGTCCCATCTCGATTAGAGGCGGCTCAACGGTGGTGAGTTGTGGAAACACAATAGTCGAAAGTTCTGTACCCGAAAATCCAGCCACAGCCACATCCTCAGGAATGCGACGTCTTAGCTCGCGCAGACGGTTCATAGCTCCTATGGCAAGAGTGTCGGTAAAAGCATACACAGCATCAAACTCGATGCCTTGCCTAACAAGACTATCCATAGCAGCCGCACCATCGGCAAACGTCATTCCGGTCTTAACAACGAGCTGAGGGTCGTACAGGTGGAATTTCTCCATTGCCTCACGATAGCCACGACCACGCTCCACTGCATTATACACATCATCCGGACCATAAAGATAGGCTATACGGCGTCGACCAAGACGTATCAGGTGTTCTGCCATAAAGTAGGAGTCGTTGTTGTCGTCGACCATTACCTGTGGCATGTCGTCCATACCATGAGGTATACGGTCGTAGAAGACAATGGCTACACCCTCTTTGGCAAGACGACGGTAGGTCTCTATATTATGCTTGTAGCTGCAAATGCTCACTATGAGACCGTCTACCATGAATTCCTCCATCATCTGCAGGTTCTCTCGCTCACGGTCGGGGTTCTCGTCCGACTCGGCTATCATCACCTTCTGATTGTTCTTGTAGAGTATGCTCTGTATGCCAGCCACCACTTGCGAGGCGTATGGTGTGTGCATTTCGGGCACTATCACACCTATTGTATTTGTGCGTCCCATCTTGAGGTTCATTGCTACTGGATTGCGGCGATAGCCAAGACGCTCTGCCTCGCGCAGCACAGCCTCACGAGTTTCACGTCGTATGTTCTTGTCGTCGGTCAATGCACGAGATACCGTAGACACCGATATACACAGCGAGCGTGCAATGTCTTTTATTGTTACATGTTTCATTGTCGGTAGAATAAGTACAGGTGATATGTATTATCATATTAATGATATTTGCAAAAATACAAAATTCCATTGAATATCTCTTGACATATAATATGAAAATTACTGTCGTCGGCATGGCGTAATAGATATTTCAATAAAAAATCGTAACTTTGCACTGTAATTAAGGATAATCCCACAACACAATAGGATAACACCGCAACACATATTGCAAACGTTTGCGGATATTGGGAACGTTACCGCAATCGTTCTCATAAAGAAACATGTAGCAAAACTAATAAGTCTACTCAATAATGGCTAACTTAGCCATCACAAAGAGTAACTAAATAAACCTTTTTTATATTATGAGCATCAATATCCAGAGAAATCAGAAGAAAAGAGTAGTAATCGTTGGTGGTGGACTTGGCGGACTGCGCCTGGCAGAAGACCTCTACGGAAAGGGCATGCAGGTAGTGCTGATCGACAAGAACAACTTCCATCAGTTTCCACCGCTTATTTATCAGATAGCCTCGGCAGGTATCGACCCGAGTAGCATCTCGTTCCCCTTCCGTCAGATTTTCCGCAAGCGCAAGGACTTCTACTTCCGCATGGCAGAGGCACGTATGGTGGACACCGAAAAGAAGATTCTACAGACTTCCATCGGAAAGATTGACTACGACTACCTTGTATTGGCAGCCGGAGCAACAACCAATTTCTTTGGTAACAAGAATATAGAGGAATGGGCTATACCTATGAAGACCGTGCCAGAGGCAATGGGTCTGCGTAATGCTCTGCTCTCCAACTTTGAGCGTGCGCTGACTTGCGCCACAGAGGAGGAGCGACAGGAACTGCTCAACATCGTCATCGTGGGCGGTGGTGCTACTGGAGTGGAGATAGCTGGAGCGCTGTCGGAGATGAAGCGCTACGTCATTCCCTACGACTATCCCGACATGGACTTCTCATTGATGCACATTTATCTTATAGAGGCTGGCGACCGTCTGCTTGCCGGAATGTCGCAAGACTCGTCAAAGAAGGCTTACGACTTCCTCAAGAGTATGGGCGTGGACGTGCAGTTTGGCAAGATGGTGACCGACTATCGCGACCACAAGGTTATCATGAAGGATGGCACAGAGATTCCTACACGTACATTCCTTTGGGTGTCGGGCATCCGTGCCAACGCCATGCCGGGCATCAGCGACGACCATCTGGGACGTGGATTCCGCTTTAAGGTGGACCAATTCAACCGCATTCCTGGACTTGACGGCGTGTTTGCTATTGGCGACCAGTGTCTGCAAACCACCGACACTGCTTATCCCAACGGACACCCGCAGGTGGCCCAGGTGGCAATTCAGCAGGCTAAGAACCTTGCCAAGAACATCAAGCGAATAAACGAGGGACTGGACGACAGCGCTCTGACTCCATTCAAATACAACAATCTTGGCTCAATGGCAACCATCGGTCGCAACAAGGCGGTGGTGGAGATTGGCAAGTTCCGCAGCCAGGGATTCTTCGCATGGATACTGTGGCTCGTTGTTCACCTGCGCTCTATTCTCGGCGTGAAGAACAAGATGATGGTGCTGCTCAACTGGTTGTGGAAATACGTAAGCTACAACGACTCAATACGCATGATTACATACGCAACAAAACCGCGTGAGGTGGTGGAGCGCATGGAGCGCGAACAGACAACCCACTTGGGTGAGGACTTAATGGATTAATACAAAAAACAATGTCAATAGGAGGGTGTGGCACATTTGTCATGCCCTTCTTGCTAATACACACTATGCTACATGTTGTTTTAGCATAGCACATCAACATACTATACCTTATAATATAAGTTAAAAAGAACTTGCAAGATACACATTTGTGATATTTTGCGTAATTTTGCAAGTGATATATCACACATTTTACATTTAGTATGTTGGAAAATAACACGAATACTCCGGAGAGAAAAAATCCGTTTTTTGAACCTTACAACACCCCACACGATACAGTTCCATTCGACCGAATACGCCTCGAAGACTATGAGGAGGCTTTTCTTGAGGGCATACGACGCGACGACGAGGAGATAGACAAGCTCGTCAACGACCCTGAGGAGCCTACATTTGAGAACACCATCGTAAGAGTGGACAACGAAAATGGCGAAAACTACTACGACTTGTTGTCACGTGTGTCTACCGTATTCTCGTGCATGATGAGTGCAGAAACATGCGACGAACTCGACGCGCTGGCACAGAAAATGAGTCCAATACTTACAAAACACGCCAACGACGTGAAACTAAACCGCCGACTCTTTGAGCGCATCAAGTATGTATACGAGCACCACCGATCTCTGACTCCCGAGGAGCAGATGCTGCTAGACAATGCCTATGATGGTTTTGTACGCTCGGGTGCGCTGCTCGACGAGGAGGGCAAGGAACGACTGAGAAAGCTGACTGAGGAGGCAAGCATGCTGTCGTTGCAGTTCTCGCAGAACTTGCTGAAGGAGAACAAAGCCTTCACACTCAACATAACGGACGAGGCTCAGCTCGACGGACTGCCCGACACAGCTCGCGAGGCTGCCGCATTGGCTGCTAAGGAGGCAGGGAAAGAGGGATGGCTCTTCACACTCGACTTCCCAAGTTTCTCGCCATTCATGACCTACTCCACTCAGCGCGAGCTGAGAAAGCAGCTATATATGGCACATAATACTGAGGGAATACACGACAATGCAGAGAACAATCTTGAGATTTGCAAGCGCCTTGTAAACCTGCGCCGCGAGATAGCACAGTTGCTCGGATATGACACCTATGCCGACTATGTGCTGGTACACCGCATGGCATCGAATGCCGACAACGTGTACAAACTGCTCAACGACCTCATTGATGCCTACAAGCCAACAGCTATTGAAGAGGTGAAGGCCATAGAGCGTGAGGCTAAGCAGATAGAAGGCGACGACTTCCAGTTGGAGCCGTGGGACTTCAGCTTCTACTCACATAAGTTGCAGATGCGCGAGTATAATCTTGATGCCGAGATGTTGCGCCCCTACTTCGAATTGTCGAAGGTGATAGACGGTGTGTTCGGACTGGCAAACAAGCTCTACGGCATCACATTCAAGGAGTCGAAGGATATACAGGTGTATCATCCTGATGTCAAGGCATACGAGGTGTTTGACAAGGACGGCTCTTATCTCGCTGTGTTCTATGCCGACTTCCACCCACGCAAGGGCAAGCAGGGCGGTGCATGGATGACAGAGTTTCAGGGACAGTGGATAGACCGCAAGGGTGTAAACGTGCGTCCTCATGTCAGTGTGGTGATGAACCTCACAAAACCGACAGCCGAAAAGCCAGCTCTGCTGACATTAGGCGAGGTGGAAACATTCTTGCATGAATTTGGACACTCGCTGCACGGCATGTTCGCCAACACACGATTTGAAAGCCTCAGCGGCACTAACGTGTGGTGGGACTTTGTGGAACTGCCGTCGCAGTTCATGGAGAATTATGCTGTAGAGAAGGAATTCCTACGCACATTCGCCTTCCACTATAAGACAGGAGAGCCAATGCCCGACGAACTCATCGACCGCATCGTGCGCAGCCGCAACTTCATGGCAGCTTATAGATGTCTGAGACAGGTGAGCTTCGGACTACTCGACATGGCATACTACACCAAGAAGGAAGAATTCGAGGACGACATCATTCCATTCGAGAAGAAAGCTTGGGAGAAGGCTATGATAATGAAGCAGCTGCCCAACACATGTATGACGACACAGTTCTCGCATATCATGGCTGGAGGATATGCCGCTGGCTACTACAGCTACAAGTGGGCTGAGGTGCTCGACGCTGACGCATTCAGCGTGTTCAAGAAGAATGGCATCTTCGATAAAGAAACGGCACAGAGCTTCCGCGACAACATTCTATCCAAAGGTGGCACCGAACATCCGATGACGCTCTACAAGCGCTTCCGCGGACAGGAACCAACTATTGACGCATTACTCGAACGCAATGGAATCAAAAAATAATAAAGATAAGCAACTCCACCTCGACCTGCGCTATCTGCGCATGGCACGTATATGGTCGGAGAATAGCTATTGCCAGCGCCGTAAGGTGGGCGCACTGGTTGTCAAAGACAAGATGATAATCAGTGACGGCTACAACGGCACACCAAGCGGTTTTGAAAACGTGTGCGAGGACGAGACTAACACCACAAAGCCATACGTGCTGCACGCCGAGGCTAACGCCATAACAAAACTCGCAAGAAGCTCGAACAACTCAGACGGAGCTACACTATATGTGACGGCATCGCCTTGCATAGAGTGTGCGAAACTGATAATACAGGCTGGCATCAAGCGTGTAATATATGGCGAGCAATACCGTCTGACCGACGGTATTGACTTACTGAAACGCGCCAACATTGAAGTTATATATCTAAACCCGGACGATTATGAACATGAACAAGTCTAACAGGTTTATGCCGCTGCTTATGGCGCTGTGCGTAGTCATAGGCATACTCATCGGCACATTCTACGCAAACCATTTCTCGGGCAACCGACTCAACATTATCAACTCTGGGTCGAACCGTCTGTCGAACCTACTGCACATCGTTGACGACCAATATGTCGACAAGGTGAACATCGACTCGCTGGTGGACATGGCGATACCGCAGATTCTCGCCGACCTCGACCCACACTCTGTATACATCCCTGCTAAGGACGCACAAGCTGTGACCGACGACCTAAGAGGCTCGTTCTCGGGTGTGGGCATTGAGTTCACCATACGCAAGGACACTATACATGTGCAGAATGTGGTGAAGAACGGACCTGCACAACGTGCAGGAATACTTGCTGGCGACAAGATTGTGAGTGTTGACGGCAAACCATTTGTGGGCAAAATAGTGACTCAAGACGAGGCTATGCGCCGACTGAAGGGTCCGAAAGACACTAAAGTGAAGATTGGCGTAGTGCGTTATGGACAGAAGGCTGTGAAATACTTCACCGTGACACGCGGCGACATTCCACAGAAGAGTGTCACTGCTACATATATGCTCGACAACACTACGGGCTATATCAAGATTAAGAACTTCGGCGAGACAACTTATCCCGAACTGCTCATTGCTCTTGCACAGCTGTCGCAGGAGGGATTCAGCAACCTCGTTATCGACTTGCGTGACAATGGTGGTGGCTATATGAACTCTGCAGTGCAGATGGCTAACGAGTTCTTGCCTAAGAACAAACTCATCGTATATATGCAAGGACGTAAGTCGCCACGACAGGACTTCCGTTCGGACGGACATGGCTCTTATCAGCGCATACCACTCGTGGTGCTCATCAACGAGGCATCGGCATCAGCATCAGAGATTTTTGCAGGAGCAATGCAGGACAACGACCGCGCCACTATCATTGGTCGTCGCTCGTTCGGCAAGGGATTGGTGCAGCAGCAGCTTGGATTCCCTGATGGTTCAATGATTCGACTCACCATTGCCCGTTATTATACTCCATCAGGCAGATGCATACAGAAGCCATTCAAGCCTGGTGACAATCAGGACTACGACAACGATTTGCTCACACGCTATCAGCATGGCGAGTTCTTCTCGCAGGACAGCATCAAGCACACTGGTCCGGCTTATCACACTGGCATAGGACGCACTATATATGGAGGTGGCGGAATAACACCTGACATATTCGTGGCTGAGGACACACTCGGCATGACATCCTACTACAAGCAGGCTGCTATGTCTGGGCTTATCTTGCAGTATGCATTCAACTATACGGACAACAACCGCATGA
This sequence comes from uncultured Prevotella sp., assembly GCA_934183355.1. Taxonomy (GTDB): domain Bacteria; phylum Bacteroidota; class Bacteroidia; order Bacteroidales; family Bacteroidaceae; genus Prevotella. The sequence goes on along the minus strand of CAKPST010000050.1, from coordinate 6,017 downwards.
AGCTCAACACATACAAGGACATGATGGAACTGTCGAAGTATCTTGTCAACCAGAACACTGTGGAGCAGTTTGCGGCATTCGCCGACAAGAACGGATTGAAACGACGCAATCTGATGATACGCAAGTCGCATAAGTTGCTCGAACGCTATATCAACTCGCGCATCATATACAACATGCTCGACGAGCAGGCTTGGACAGAGTATATCAATCTGGACGACCCTGCTATTGCCACCGCACTGCGTGTGTTCAAAGACAATGCGGCGTTCCCAAAGAAACCGGTTGAAGAAAAGAAAAAGAAATAAATCCGTATGGACAAATCAACACTCCGCAAAGAAATAAGAAACCGTAAGCGACAATTCACAAGCCAACAGCTCAACGAATTGTCGTTTGCGGCAATACAGCGCCTTCTCGTACATCCACGATTGAAGGTTGCCAAGACTATTATGCTTTATTATTCGCTGCCAGATGAGGTGTGCACTCACACGCTTGTCGACTCACTGTTGCTAAGTAAGAAGAATGTGCTGCTGCCTCGTGTCACTGGCGAAGGAACTATGGAATTGCGTCGCTATACAGGTCCATCAGACTTGGCAATAGGAGCCTACGACATTATGGAGCCAACTGGCGAACCATTCACCGACTATGCCACTATCGACCTCGCTATCGTTCCCGGCATGGCTTTCTCGCCTCTTGGCGACCGCATGGGACGCGGCAAAGGCTACTACGACCGTTTTCTGCCGTTCATTCCACAGGCTTATAAAATAGGCATTTGCTTTCCATTCCAAATGGTAGACAGCCTGCCCACCGATGAACATGACATCAGAATGGACGAAGTGATAGGTTGACGAATATTTAATACACCCTCACTTCTACAATTATCTGACACCCCACAGCCTCGTTGATGCGCTGCACAATGCGTGAGCGCATCATCGAAAGGTCTTGGCGCAGAGCCGGATTTGTTATCTTAACGAACAGCGTCTGATTCTTGATATACTTCTCGCCTGTGTAACGCACTATTGTAGGCCCCATTAGAGTGTCCCATGCATCAATGGCACGTTTTTGGAGCAATGGAGTTTCAAGTCCCTCACGGCGCAAATACATATTCAGCAAGTCGCTGATTGATTTCACTTCACGTCTGAACATTATATTACATAATTAAAATAGCACTTTTATTTTTCCCCAATCAAGCTGTTTTATTTCTTTTCCTTTATTTCTCCACCTTCTACGTCAAATAGTTTATAGTCGTAGGACACGCTTCGAAGTATTTGGTCGAGATGGTCGCGATTGGTGTCAGTGATGAATATCTGACCAAATCCGTCACCAGAAACGAGTTTCACAATCTGTTCTACACGATGGGCATCAAGTTTGTCAAAGATGTCGTCAAGCAAGAGAAGCGGAGTTGTCTGCGACGCAGTGCGGCGCAAGAAGTCAAACTGTGCAAGTTTCAAGGCAAGGACAAATGTCTTGTTCTGACCCTGTGAACCCTCGCGTTTCATCTGATAGCCACCGAGCATCATCTCCAAATCATCACGATGAACACCATGCAGCGAGTAGCCAACAGCACGATCTTTATACCTGTCGCGCTGTATCACATCGAGCAGCGCACCACGCTGTGCATGCGAAACATATTGCAACGAGACCTCCTCATGTCCATCAGACACATGGTTGTAGATGTTTTGAAAGACAGGAATGAGCCGTTCGACGAAATCCCGTCGAGCAGCAAAGATACGTTCACCATGACGTGCCATCTCCTGTTCCCATATATCCAAGAGTGATGCATCCGGCTCGTCGTCCATCTTCAGCAATGCATTGCGCTGCTGAAGTGCTTTGTTGTAATTATTTAGGGCCTCAATATAAGTGTTGTCATACTGCGATATAACAACATCCATCAGTCGGCGGCGCTCCTCGCTGCCACCAGCAATGAGAGTCTGGTCGGCAGGCGACACAAAAATAAGCGGAATAAGACCAATATGCTGCGACAAACGCTTGTATTCCTTCTTATCGCGCTTGAAGTGTTTCTTTGTTCCACGCTTCATTCCGCAATATATTGATATCGGGTCGGCCATCTCATTCTCGTAAATTCCGTCAATGACAAAGAAGTCCTGATCGTGTGTGATAATCTGTGAGTCGACAGGATTGAACGCACTGCGGCAGAACGACAGATAATATACGGCATCCAACAGGTTGGTTTTACCCTCGCCGTTGTGTCCGAGAAAACAGTTGAGATTGGGTGAAAGCTCAAGCGTGGCCTCACGTATATTCTTAAAATTAAGTATTGAAATTTTCTTCAGTATCATCTGTAAGTATTTAGATTATGCAAAGTTACCCCATTTATTATTGAAAAAAGAAAAAAAGATTGTTTAAATTTCAATATGTGAGATAAATTGAGTAATTTTGCGACGCATTTGTACCCATTGAACAACGGCTGCAAGGACAAGCTGCGACAATGAAACAAAAGCGACAAACTAACAAAAGGAAATTTAAAAACAAAAAAATAAATGGCAAACAAAATCGACTTTGGAGCTAATTCTCATATTGAGAACTCCAACAACACAGAAGCATTCTTCATCAAGTTTAAGAAGCAGATACTCATCGCCGTTGTGGCTATCATCGTGGTGATTGCTGGTCTGCTCGTCTACAAGGCATATGTTCAGGCTCCGCGTGAGGACAAAGCGAGCACTGCACTTGCCAAGGGTCAGCAGTACTTCAACCAGGAGCAGTTTGACAAGGCTCTCAATGGTGACGGAGCTGGCTATGCTGGATTCGTAAAGATAGCAAGCGACTACAGTGGCACAGACGCTGCCAACCTCGCCGACCTCTATGCAGGTCTCTGCTATGCCAACCTCGGCAAGTGGAAGGAAGCTGTAAGCTCTCTTGAAAAGTTCTCTTCAAAGAGCGACGCTATGATTAGCCCGTCAGCAATGGCTGCACTTGGCAACGCATACGCCAACACCGACAATGTAGACAAGGCCATCAGCACTCTGAAGAAGGCTGCCGACATGGCAGACTCTAAGGCTGAAGACGGCACAAACAACAGCCTTGCTCCTACATTCCTCATCCAGGCTGCTCAGCTCCTCGAAAGCCAGAAGAAAAACGACGAGGCTCTGAAAATCTACCAGGATATCAAGAAGAAGTATGTAAACGCTCAGGTGGTTCAGTCTTCAGAAATCGACAAGTATATCGAACGCGCTGAAGAAAAGTAATACAACTATGGCTACAGCACTTCACAATCTCTCTGAGTACGATTTCTCATCTATCCCCGACGCAAGCAATATGTGCTTCGGCATTGTGGTGGCAGAATGGAATCCTGAAATCACTGGCGCTCTGCTTGACGGAGCTGTAAAGACTCTCGAAAAGCACGGCGCTCTGCCCGAGAACATACATGTAAAGACAGTTCCTGGCAGTTTTGAACTTATTTACGGCGCTCATCAGATGGTGCTTCACGGTGGCTACGACGCTGTGATTATCCTTGGTAGCGTAATTCGTGGCGAGACTCCTCACTTCGACTACATCTGCGAGGGTGTGACATACGGCATTGCACGTCTCAACACAACAAGCGAGATACCTATTATCTACGGCTTGCTCACCACAAACGACAAGCAGCAGGCTCTCGACCGTTGCGGCGGCAAGTATGGCAACAAGGGTGATGAATGCGCCATTGACGCCATCAAGATGGCTAAGTTCTAAAGACAATTCATCTTTTTTTCTTACATATAAAAATACGGGTTGTATCAATCAAATAATACAACCCGTATTTTTATATTTGTCTATTTGCTATTCTTTATTAGAATGCAATATTGAATCCTACATTAACACTGGCATTTGAGCTAAGTGGTATATACTCCTTGCTTGTCTTGCCGAGGATATGATCCATACCAACGAAGAAGTTCATTCCCTTTGGATGTATGTTCAGAATCCAGCCGCAGCTAGCAGTATAGCTATTTACAGCAAAGTTTACACCACCGTCTATCCATGAGATAGGGGCAACATTTGCGCTAAGACGTCCTTCAGTCCAAGAATACTTGCCATTGAAACGTGTTGAACTCAAGAAGCCGAAATGCAACTTACGATAGAGAGGGAACACATATTCACAGCCTACATTGAGCGTGGCTCCAATTCCTGTCGAACGGCTACCCTGGTCGCCATCATCAGAGAGGAAACCACCAAGTCCAGCACCATCAATATCTACATCATTTACATAACGATATTTTCCCTTGCCTTCTTCCTTATATTCCTTCTCTTCTTCCAGATGATAGTTATCTTATTAATATTAGTTTAAGTCCGCGATAATTCTTCCTACTACCTTAATCTTGATGTCGCGTGCTGTGAGTGTGTGGTTATAAGCGTTGATTGTCTGACCAACAATGCTCTCTGAGCCTTGTCCTGCAGCAGCTTCCACCTTGAATATAAGTCCGTCAACACTCTTTAAGGCACCCTTCTGATTCTCCTTGATAGTGATTGTGATAGGTGTTGTCACTGGCGACGATGCATTCTCACATCCCTTTACAGAATTTGACACCTCCACCTTGATGCGGTTTTCAGGAATTTCATTGCCGTTCAAATCAATAGCTACAGCATTAACATTCAGATAAGCAGGCATCTTATTGACTATATTGGCATTGAGTTCGATATATGTTCCATCAGCAAACTCATAGTCCTCAATGTCATCGTGCCAGCCATCAAGTGTATCGCGATATGCTATCTGGGCTCCCACATCAAAAGCAAGTGGGGCTGTGATTGAATAATGCGGAGCAATCTCATAAGATGTGCCAAGCATTATCTCTGCCTCTTTTTGATCGTCAGCACGAACGTCTGCCTCAAAGCGCAATGACTTAGGAATAGTAAGCATCAAATCTGAAAGATTGTCAACTTGGCGCACTACGTCATACTTTGTATTATCAACAAGATTGCTATACTTGCAGATGCAAATCTTTGTCACAGTACTTGTATTCTGAGCTCCATTATGCCTTTATGTCCATTTCTGGTACGATATCAACAGAAGCTATTGTATTCTTGTCTTTATCCTCAGCGATAATTTTACCCTTCACCTTACCGGCTATACCAATATTACTGTTTACAGTGAGCTCGATAATCGGATTGTAAAGATTAATCTTCACATCATCTCCATTAAGGAAATCAGGCACATCGTTAATGTCTACACTACCAAGTTCACCAAGGTCAATCTCTGGATTAAAACGACCCTTTGCACTATTAATAGTAATTTTGTCCATAGACATATTAGCAGTGATATTAAGGTCGGTAGGTACGGTAGTGCCAGTGATATTAAGTTCGTTGATTGTGATACCAGTCTTAATAACACCCTTTAATACAACTGAACCATCCTGATTCTTCACTGGAGTGAATTTGAGCATGTTCTCGTCATTAGCAGTCTTCTTAAAATAAAGAGTTTTCACCACACCTTTTAAATATATAGGCGAAGACGAACTTACATTGCGCATTGTCACCACGCCAATGTTCTTGTCATAAGTATAGTCACTTACAGAACAAGAAGTGATATCCAATATCATATACGAAGGTATCGAAAGTGTGAGGTTCTTGAACTTGCGCACAATCGACTTCAAATTATTAGAAGGAAACACCGTAATTGAAACATCCGAATAAACTCCAGCAGATGTCAAATCTACAATTTCCTTAGGAGCACTACCCAAATAATCGAACTCTGCCACCTTACCATCAAAATGAAGTTCATCAATTTGCTTTGCATTTCTTGCCGAAGCAAGTACATCATCTGGCAAAGTAATATCAACTTTAAAGTTGTTACAAAGAAAAACGTATTACTTTTAAAGAAATATATACTAATATATCATATCTCTAATCTTATTCACACACAAAAAAATGTTCTTATGTCTTTATCCACTAACAACATGTTCTTATGTTCTTATGTCTTTATCCACTAACAACATGTTGTTATGTCCAAATACACAAAAAAGGTCTCCAAAGTCGTTAGACCTTGAAGACCTCAAGTAAAGAAGGCAGCCACCTACTCTCCCGCATTGCAT
>CAKPST010000049.1 GCA_934183355.1 uncultured Prevotella sp. | reverse complement strand
GTACACCCTTAGGGATTCGAACCCTAGACCCACTGATTAAGAGTCAGTTGCTCTACCAACTGAGCTAAGGGTGCAGCGGAAATCTTGTTGTCAGCAACCTCATTTCTGAATTGCGAGTGCAAAGGTACTTCTTTTTAGGCAAACGGCAAAGAAGTAGACAAAGTTTTTTTATGCAAATTGCCCATTTTTGATATATATCAATCCAAGTCATCGCATACACTCATCCTATATACAATATATAAATATATAACCATACAAAAAAGCCTTGTCTGCCGTTTAAGCAAACAAGGCCCTATAGAGGAAATTAAGATTTCTTATTTATGAGAACCGACACGCTTCATCACCTTGTCAAAATAGCGCTGTGTACGCTTTACGCTGTAGTGATAGCCGCCATTCCACGAACGGATAGCTTTTTCGATGTCATTGAGTGGATTGAAGTGCGACTGAATAAGGACAAACATCTCCTTCGACTTCTCAAGACTAAATCTGTCGCGCAGCGTATAACGCTTCTTGCTCTTGCGCTTCTTGAGGATATTGTTGCACTCTGCCACCAATATCGGAGTTATCTGCATTGCACCGCATGAGTTGCCACTCACTGCCTTGGTGTTACCCTTACTCTCAACTTCTATTATTGCCTGAATCACAGGCTCCCAATCGAAATCGCTTGTGCCAGCAGTTTCATTCTCAACTGCTCCATTTGCACCCATTGCGGGATTTGTTCCCAGTAAACATACAATAAATAATACTACTCTAAAAAGTTTAATCATTATAAAATACTTTGTGGAATCCGAACACTATCCCTTAAATACTCGCCGACAACGTTTCTTCAATTCAGAACCGGTGCCCTGTCATATAAAGAATGGCTTACGCTCGTTAAGTCAGATTTTAGCGGAAGCTCAAACCGAAATACGTGCTCACGATAGATGCCTGAAAAACAATCTGTGCACGAATCTAAATTCCGTTAGATACTTTCAGATATTGCCTCTAATACAAAAAGAAGTCAATATCCTTTTTTCTTATCGGGTGCAAAATTACACATTTTTTGTCAAATGTGCAAGAATTCTGTCCTTATTGTGGTTTATTAAGCATTGTAAACGATTAGCAACTTGATGAATATCAAGCCAATACAAGCTATACAGGTAAAAAATTAGGAGAGCATAACATCTATTGTTACACCCTCCTATATGTATGTATATATATTATAATATGTATATACGATTATCTGATGCGGTCGGCTGCACGCACAAGTTTCTCATCCTTTATTATAGCTACACGAGCCATAAAGTTGAGTATTACAGCCACAGCTGGCAGACAGGCAGCAAACTGTACATGGAATGCCGTATCGGCAGAAATCACATTGCGCGACATTACGCCGAACACTATATACCACGCCACAAGCAAAAAGAGATTGCAGAGACACAAACGGCTCTGCAGCATGCGGTTGCGGTAGAGGAAAATGGTGGCAAGACTGAGGATGCTGCTCAATGTCAGTATACCAAAGAGACCACATACAGAGTAGTCGGCACCCGTACCAAGCATCACCATAAGATTGTACATCTCGAAGCTTACGCCCATCGCCTGTGGCTCAAAGCTACCCAACGGCATGCAAAGACACACCACCGACGCGATGAACGCGAGCAGAAGGAAGACTGATTGCTTACGCTGTATCATGACTGTCCGTTTTAGTTTGGATTAAGCCTCTTCCTGTACCTTATTGTCCTGTGACGGGTCGCGATAGTATACGTTACCCTCCACAAACTCCTGTGTAGCAAGGAGTGTCGGCTTCGGGAGCTTCTCGTAGTAGCGTGAGATTTCAATCTGCTCGCGGTTCTCGAACACTTCCTCAAGTGAGTCGTTGTAAGAAGCAAACTCTGCCAACTTCTTGTTGAGATCCTGCTTTATCTCCACTGCAATCTGATTGGCACGCTTGGCGATGATAGCAACACTCTCATAGATGTTTCCAGTCTCGTCGCACAGGTCCATAATGTTGCGTGTGACGGTGTTTACCGGAGCTTTTGACTTTTTGTAATCCATTAATTTGATGTTTAATGTTTATTGATTAATGTTTATTTATTTCGTTTCCTGTATTGCCAAGCGTTAGTCCTTAGTGTAGTTCTTGCACTTGGTGATAAACTTCTCAGCCGTAGCCTTCTCCTTCGAGTCGGGATATTCGTTTATAAATCCGTAGCACTCGTCCTCGGCATCCTGATAGCGTTCAAGCTTCTTCTCCTCCACACTCTGTTGTGCGAGGTTGAACTTACTCTTCATAACAAGCACCGAGAACTTCTCACGCAGTTTTGAGTAGGGATAATCCTTGAGTGCGTTCTGTGCGGTGATGATGCACGCCTCGTAGTTGTTGCCTCCGTATGTGCAGTTGCCGAAATACTGACCGAGGTCGTAGTAGAGCTGTGCCGAGTAGAGTTCCTTCTGCACGAGCTTGTCTTGCAACTCAAACAGGCGCTGCTGTGCCTCGCTGCGACGTGAGCCGTCTGGGAAGAGGTCGATGTATTCCTGGAAAGCAGCAATGGCATTGACCGTCTGCGACTGGTCGAGACGAGGCTCCGGTGTACACTTGTACAGACCCATGCCTGCATAAAACTCAGCCTCCTCGGCATAAGCGCCCTTGGGATAGCTTGCAAAATACTTCTTGAAAGTGGCTGAAGCACCCTCATAGTCCTTGCTGTTATACTCTGCCATGCCGAGCATGTACAGACTCTCCTGTGCATTATCGGTGCCCTTCTGCATGGTGACGAGTCCCTGAAGCAATGTCGACGCACGTACATACTTGCCCTGTGCGTAGCATTCCTTGGCATATTCGTATTTGTAAGCGAAGTCGTTGGTCTTGTATACCTTGTTGAATTCATTGGCACAGCTTGTGAAAAGCAGCGCCGAAAGAACCAATGCTGTAATGGAAATTTTCATAACTCAATATTTTTGAACTGCAAAAATACACATTATTCATTTATCTACAAAGCATCCGTGGCTTTTTTAATGTTTTTTTGACTTAAACTGCATGTCTCTCAACATTTACAGGCGCATATCTTGTGTAGTTTCGGGGTTTTTCGTATTTTTGTCTGTCGGTCTATTCCGAACAGTTTTTTAGATATGGATTTCAAGATTACATCACGATTTTCGCCCACTGGCGACCAGCCGGAGGCGATAAGCCAACTCACCGAAGGCATACGCCAAGGCACGGAGGCACAGGTGTTGCTCGGCGTCACAGGCTCGGGCAAGACTTTCACCATGGCCAACGTCATCGCCAACATAGGACGCCCCACCCTCATACTGAGCCACAACAAGACTCTTGCGGCACAGCTCTACGAGGAGATGAAGAGCTTCTTCCCCGACAATGCGGTGGAATATTACGTCTCCTACTACGACTACTATCAGCCAGAGGCTTATCTGCCGTCGTCAGACACCTACATCGAGAAGGACCTCGCCATCAACGAGGACATCGACAAGCTGCGTCTGTCGGCAGTGAGCGCTCTCCTGTCGGGCAGAAAAGACGTGATTGTTGTGTCGTCGGTGTCGTGCATATACGGTATGGGCGGACCTACAGCCATGTCTAATAGCATCATCAGCATTCGACGCGGACAAACTCTCGACCGCAACGAGTTTCTGCGCAAACTGGTAGATGCCCTGTATCTGCGCAACGACATAGAGCTGAAGCGTGGCAACTTTCGTGTCAAGGGCGACACGGTGGACGTGTCGATGGCTTACAGCGACAACATTCTGCGCATCACATGGTGGGACGACGAAATTGACTCTATTGAGGAACTTGACAGCATGACATTCCATCGCATAGCTTCGTTTGACGACTATCAGATTTATCCTGCCAATCTATTTGTCACATCCAAGGAACAGACCGAGACGGCTATACGTCTGATACAGGACGACCTCAGACAACAGGTGGAATTCTTCGAGAGCATAGGCGACCCTATTCGCGCACAGCGCATCAAGGAACGTGTGGAGTACGACATGGAGATGATTAAGGAACTGGGGCATTGTTCGGGCATCGAGAACTACTCGCGCTACTTCGACGGACGCGAACCTGGACAGCGTCCTTACTGTCTGCTCGACTTCTTCCCTAAGGACTATCTGATGTTCATCGACGAGAGCCATGTCAGCGTGCCGCAAATCAGCGCCATGTACGGCGGCGACCGTGCTCGCAAGCAGAACCTCGTAGAGTATGGATTCCGTCTGCCAGCAGCGTTTGACAATCGCCCGCTGAAGTTCGACGAATTTATGGACATGACCAATCAGGTGGTGTATGTGTCTGCTACTCCTGCCGACTTCGAGCTACAACAGGCCGACGGCATTGTCGTAGAGCAGATTATACGCCCCACTGGACTGCTCGACCCTATCATCGACGTGCGTCCGAGCGAGAATCAGATAGACGACCTGTTGGAGGAAATCATCGAACGTCAAGAGCGCGACGAGCGCGTGCTTGTCACTACGCTGACCAAGCGCATGGCGGAAGAGCTGACCGAATATCTGCTCAATCATGACATTCGTGCCAACTATATACACAGCGACGTTGCCACACTCGACCGCGTGCAGATAATGAACGACCTACGTGCCGGACTCTACGACGTGCTTGTGGGTGTCAACCTGTTGCGTGAGGGACTCGACTTGCCTGAGGTTTCGCTCGTGGCTATACTCGATGCCGACAAAGAAGGATTCCTACGCAGTAGACGTTCGCTGACACAGACTGCTGGACGCGCTGCCCGAAATGTCAACGGCAAGGTGATAATGTATGCCGACACCATCACCGACAGCATGCAACAGACCATCGACGAGACGGCTCGACGTAGACAGATTCAGCTGAAATACAACGAGGATCACGGCATCACCCCACAACAGATACGCAAGGACATAAAGGGGTCGCTCACAGCAATGGCTGCTGCGACACAGGCAGAGCGCGGCGAAAATGCCAGCAAGCCTACAGCCTCAACAAAGCCTACAGCACAGGGCAAGAAACCGTATGCCCCATACATCGAACCGGATGGCTATGCATACGCTGCCGACCCTGTGGTGAAACGCATGACACGCAAGCAACTGGAGAAGAGCATTGCCGACACCACCGAACTGATGAAGGAGGCTGCCAAGAACCTCGACTTCCTGCAAGCAGCACAGTATCGCGACGAAATAGTAAGGTTGCAGTCGCTGCTTGACGAGGAAAAAGCATAAATAGTTAAATAAACTATAATATTAACTTAGTAACCGTAAAATTCGTAATTTTGCATAATTATATAAGAACAAGAACACACATTACATCAATCATAAACATGGATACAATGAGAAAAATATTTATCCTGTTGCTCGCTTGTTGTCCTCTCTTATGCGCAGCACAGACCGAGTGGGAAACTCCCGACGCAGTCAAGGCTAAGGAGGCTGCCAACAAGGAAGTAAAGAAGGCTGACAAGCCTACTGGCAAAGCGCAAAATGAGGCTACTGTCAAGAACATAAAGGACTGGAAATATATACAGCCTGGTGTGGTGCCTGAGGTAGACGGCAAGGTGGTGTTCAGCAAGGACATCCCGATGGAGGGCTTGACAGCGCAGCAGATTTACGACAAGACATACGTTGCACTTGACAGTCTTGCCCACAGTGGCGAACAGATTAAAAGCGGCATTGCACTCATCAACCGCAAGAACTATGCCATCGTGGCTCGCTATCAGGAGTGGCTGGAGTTCTCCAAGAGCTTCATATCGCTCGACCGCACTAAGTTCAACTACACCATCATGGCTACTTGCACCGACGGCAACCTCAACGTCAGCATCAGCCGCATCTCGTACAGCTACGAGGAAGACCGGCAGACGGGATTCAAAGTGACGGCAGAGGAATGGATTGCCGACAAACACGCTGTCAACAAGAAGCGCACAAAGTTGCTCATTGGTCCTGCTAAATTCCGCAAAAAGACCATCGACCGCAAGGATGCCATCTTTGCTTATTTCAGCGAGAAAGTGAAACAATAAAAATCAGCACATTATGGAGAACAATATCAATACAACAGACAAGGACATGACGATGCAGAACGAGGAGACTATGATTGACAACGAGACTTCTACTCTACAGCGTCCCGAACGTCCTATGCGCCATCACAGACGCAACCCAGCCGACGACAAGTACTTCAAAATACGCAATACGCTCAACATCATATTCATGTTAGGTGCCATTGTGGGAATGGGCGTATTCTATTTCCAAAACCGCACTACAGGCACCATCATCATTCTCACGGCAATGGCTTTCAAGATAGCTGAATGCTGCTTCAGATTCATACGCCAATAGACTCACACAATGACAAAGCGAACGATAAGACAACTCTTCATCGCCATAGCTGCCATCCTGTTGCCAGCCAATGCGGCGGCTCAGTATGACAACTTCAACCAATTCGACCAGAACGGCGACTCGCCCTACGGCAACAACGGACAACAGTCAAACCGCAACATGGCTGACTCGCTCGGAACCGACAAGGAGATTCCACGCGGCATCAAGGTGTGGACCGTAGACAGCCGCTTCGGCGACATACGTCCTGCCGAGGTGGACACCATGTCGCACATGTTTCCCAACACCATCTTCACTACGGGCATACGTGGCGAATACAACACTACAGGCAATCTTGGCGCTCCACGCTTCAACCGCATATTTGCCGACCTGCCCGAAGCCGATCAATTCATCTTCACACAGCCCTACGACTATGTGGTGACACCTGTCGACCAGTTTCATTTCACCAATACGCTGTCGCCATTCACCAACATCTCGTACAACAATGCTGGCAACCGCACCAACGGCGAGGACCACTTGGTGGCTAAGTTTGGCGTCAATGCTGGCAAGCGACTGGGTGTGGGATTCAACTTCGACTATCTCTACGGACGTGGCTACTATTCCAGCCAGAGCACGTCACACTTCAAGTATCTCATGTATGGCTCGTATATTGGCGACCGCTATCAGGCTCATCTCGTCTTCTCTACCATCAAGCAGAAGGTGACTGAGAATGGTGGTATCACCGACGACGAATATATCAAGCATCCTGAGAGCTTCGACGACGACTTTGCTACCAACGAGATTCCTACCGTGCTTGAGCAGAACTGGAACCGCAACAACAACCAGCACATCTTCCTCACTCATCGCTACAACTTGGGATTCAATCGCAAGGTGCGCATGACCGACGAGGAGATTGAGGCTCGCAAGTTTGCCATGGAGTCGCAAAAGGAGAACGCCGACAAGGAGCGACTGGAGGAGGCTCGACGCAAGGCTAAACGTGAGGGACGTGAGTTTGACGAAAAGAACTTTAAGAATCCTACATACGGAGGTCGACCCGACAACGCCAAGATAGTGAGCCAGCGTCCTGCAACCACCGACTCCATCGCCACCGACAAGGGACAGTCCGACCGCATAGCCGTCAACAGCAAGGAGATGGCAGACAGTCTCAACCGCCTGGAAGCTAAGGCAGCCCAAGACACAATGTGGATGAAGACGGAGTATGTGCCTGTGACGAGCTTCATACACACCATGAAGTTTGACAACTACAGACGCATCTACCAGGCTTATCAGACACCGGAGAACTTCTACGCCGACACCTATAAGACGATGGATGCCTACTCGGGCGACTCGATATACGACAAGACCAAGCACTATCGCCTACAAAATACATTTGCAATATCGCTGCTTGAGGGATTCAACAAGTGGGCTAAGGCTGGACTCAAGGCTTTCATCACTTCCGACTTGCGCCACTTCACCCTACCCGACTTGGACAACATGACGGCTTCATACAACGAGCACAACCTGAGCATCGGCGCACAACTCATCAAGTCGCAGGGGCGCACGCTCCACTACGACGTAGCTGCCGAGACATGGCTCCAGGGCAAGGATGCAGGACAGCTCAAGGTGGACGCCAATGTGGATGTCAACTTCGCACTGTTTGGCGACACGGTGCGTCTGAAGGCTCGTGGATTCTTCCACAGCCTCAACCCGACATTCTACTATCGTCACTATCACTCCAAACACTTCTGGTGGGACAAGGACGACATGGCTAAGATAATTCACTCGCGTGTAGAGGGACTCTTCAGCTATGAGAAGACCAACACCACGGTGCGTGTGGCTTTCGACAACGTGAAGAATCACACCTACTTCGCCATGGGCTATAACATCACCGAAAACAAGTTGCGCACTGGCAACACGCTCAGCGTCAAGCAAGAGGGTGGCGCCATAAGTCTCTTTACGCTTGCCTTGCAGCAGGACTTCAAGCTTGGTCCTCTGCATTGGGAGAATGTCATCACCTATCAGAAGTCGTCCAACTCGGATGTTATCCCTGTGCCCGACCTCAACATCTACACCAACCTCTACTTGAAGTTCAAGATAGCCAAGGTGTTGAAGTGTGACTTCGGTGCTGACGCCCGCTACTTCACCAAGTATTATGCTCCCGACTATAGTCCGGCTCTCGGACAATATGCCGTGCAGACGGGCAACAACCGCACAGAGGTGGGCAACTATCCTATAGTGAATGTCTACGCCAACTTCCACTTGCAACACACACGTTTCTTCGTGATGATGAGCCATGTGAATGCTGGTCAGGGCAACCGCAGCTACTTCCTCACACCACACTATCCGCTTAATGAACGTGTATTCAGAGTGGGTGTCAGCTGGAACTTCTTCAATTAACGGCGTAATTAACGATTCAATTAACGGCGTAATTAACGGGCATTAACGACTAAGTTCTTTTCAAGTCGTTAATGCCCGTTAATTATTCGTTAATTTAATTCGTTAATTATCGATTAATTTATGCGTTAATTATCGGTTAATTTTGTCCGTTTTATTTTATGCAAAGATTAAAGCAGCAGCAACCAACAATCCGAATATCATCATGTTGCGTGCCGTCATTCCAAGCACACGGTTTAGTTCAGCACCCTTCCTTATGCGTCGCATTTCATTGAATGCCCATGTATGGAATGGCATATACAAAATCAAGAGCGACTGTGTCCACTGCCCGTCGTGCCAATCAATAAACACAACACCTCCAATAGCCATAATAGTGCCTATCAGTCCGAGCAAAAGATACAAAATAAGTCCGCCACGCTCGCCTATTCGCACTATCAGCGTGCGCTTGCCAGCACGTCGGTCGTTGTCTATGTCGCGATAGTTGTTCACCACGAGCAGCGTGTCAATGATGAGTCCACAAGCCAATGACAACACCACCACAGGCAAGGGAATAGACATGAGCGCAGTAGGTGGAGCCGTGAGCCAATAAGTCATGCACACTGGCACAACGCCGAAGAACACGAGCACAAGCACATCGCCAAGTCCGAGATAAGAGAACGAGATGGTGTAAAGAAAACAGAACAACACGCATGCCAATCCCACCATTATCATCTCCCAACCGCCATAAAACACCAACGGCAGTCCGACGACACAAGCCAGAAGAGTGGTTATGAGCAATCCACGTCGCATAGCCGACGCCGTAATCCATCCTTGCGAGCAGGCACGCTTGGGTCCGAGACGGCTCTCGTCGTCGGTACCTTTCATGAAGTCGAAGTAGTCGTTGACAAAATTGGCATCCACCTGCATTATCAGCGCAAACAACATGCACAGCACAGCTGGCACCACCCTAATTCCACTCCATCCATAAAGGGCAACGGCACAGGCAATACCAATAATCACCGGCACGGCAGCGCCCGTCAGCGTCTTAGGTCGAGCCGCAAGAATCCAAGCCTTAAGCGAATTGACCCTTACATTTGATTCATCCATTTTCTATTTTTTTATTAGTTATTTATTCGTCTTGTTTCTTGCAAATTTAGCCATAATAAACTAATTTTGCAAGTAAATCATAATATCATTCACAATGGACACCAGAAATGTAAGCCTCGACATCATGGAATTTGTCGAGCAAAACATACTCCCCCGATACAACGCTTTCGACCGTGCACACAACCTCAGTCACGCCAACCACGTGATAAAGAAGTCGTTGCAGCTCGCCCTCTCAACGGGTGCCGACATCAACATGGCTTACGTGGTTGCCGCCTATCACGACCTTGGACTCGAAGGACCGCGAGCCATCCACCACATCACAAGCGGCAAAATCCTGACAGCCGACCAGCGACTGCGCCATTGGTTCAGCCAAGAGCAGATTAAGATTATGAAAGAGGCTGTTGAAGACCATCGTGCCTCGGCTTCGCATGCGCCACGCAGCATCTACGGCAAGATTGTTGCTGAGGCCGACCGCGACATGCAGTCCGACCATGTGTTCCGCCGCACCATCGAATATGGTCTCGACCACTATCCCGAAAAGAGCTACGAGGAGCATTGGGAGCGCTTTCTTAACCACATGGAGCACAAGTATTCCAACAACGGCTACATCAAACTGTGGTTGCCAAACTCGCCCAACGAGAAGTATCTGCGCGAAATACGCGAGACGATAAACGACCGAAAGGCACTGAGAGAGGAGTTTGATAAAATCATGAGAGAGATTACAAATAGTTGAAGTTTAAACTTCTCACTTCAGAAACTTCTCCACTTCCCTCGTATATTCTTCCCTATGGTCGCTATACGCCATTGCGTGTACCGACCCACGTGCTATCCACATTGCTTTGCGTCCATGGGTCTTGGCATCATACAGCGGACGCAGCATGGCATAAGGCACAAAGGCATCTTTGTCGCCATGAATGAAGAGCATTGGCTTGGTGCTTGCCTTCACCTGGTCAATCTGACGAGCTGCCACAAACGACCATCCATATCGCTCACGGCACAACCACGATGTGACGTTCATGAGTGGGAAGGATGGCAGACCAAACTGGTCCTTGAGTTGCGCCTCAAACTCATCCCACACACTTGAGAATCCGCAGTCCTCAACAAACCACTTGACGTACATTGGAGTCATCTCGCCCGACACAGCCATCACCGTCGCTGCACCCATCGAAATGCCATGCAACACCTGTTCGGTGTTCGCATCCTTAGTCTTAGGCGCAAAGATTTCATTGGCAACACCCGACCATCTCATCACATCCCAACGGTCGTTCCACCCCATTTGTATGTGGTCGCCCTCGCTGAGTCCGTGTCCGTAGAGGTCGGGCAGCAACACATTATATTTGAGGTCGTGATTGTAGAGATAGGCAATGTGCAACATTCCCTCGGCACGCACCTTATAGCCATGCACCACGACAGCCGTCTTGCGTGTCGGCTCTGGAGCATACATATATATAGCGTGCGCCTTGTAGCCTGAGGGCATCTCCACAAAGGTGTCCTTAACACAATGGTTGGCATATATCGAGTCCATCCATGCCACAGTCCACGGACACTCGTTGGCAACACGCTGCTTCCAACTGCCCACCGACTTGCGATCGGCATGTGTGTAGCCGAGCGAATAGTTGAGCATATAGCAACTCGTGCCAACAACACTTATAGCCAGCAATACTATCACAGCCACAAATGAGCCTAATATCCAATTCTTCTTGTTCATATTATTTTCGTTTTTGGGTTTTATCAAAGTATAGAAGTCTCTTATCCCCGTCTCTTTATCTTCAGCTTCTTCCTTATTTTGTCCACAATATCCGTGTTCTTGCGCAGCACATTCAGAGTGTAGCACAAGTCGACGACAAAGAGGACGGTTCCGAGCATGTAGCCAATCCACCAACGCTCTATCAATGTAGACACATAGACGCAGAATCCGATGGCGACATGGGTGGCGATGGTGAGCAGCAATGGCGTCGACATTGCGTAGCCATAGCGCAGACGATAGAACACGGCAACAAAGACAAATTCGGTGAACGCTGCCACCGTGATGCCCAATCCGGCTCCCCACAGTCCGAACACGTTAAATCCCACGACCACGCCACACACAAGCAGGGCGGCTGCCAGCGACTCCATGAAGAGATATGTCAGCGAGTCGCCACGCGACAACGATATATACTCAATGGGCAGATACATGGCGCGAGCATACATCGAGAGGGCTGCCACCTGCATCATGGGCAACACGGGCATGAACTTGCCGCTATACATTGCTGGCAAGAGCAGGGGCATAGCCATGATGAACACCACTAGCAAGGGCGACACAAGATGCAACGACACCTCTATCTGGGTGTTGACAACGGCGTTGAACTCGCTGCCCAACCGTCCTATTGACGATAGACGAGGATAATAGTCGGTCTCCATAGCCGTAAATATCATTCCGGCATAGGTGAATATCATGACGTAGGCGGCGTTGTAGAGTCCCACGACGTCGATGCCACCGGCACGATTGAGAAAGGCACGAATGCCCATCTCTGCTCCACTCGCTGCCATGCCTGCAAAGACAAACGCCAGTCCGAGACCAACAAACCCATAGCCTTCGCGCAGCAACGAACGGTTCATGCTGAGCCGCATGGGATAGGCGTGCAGCGAGAATCGCATCACTATCAGCATCTGAGCCAACGTGACCATAGCCAACGAGGGGACGATGCCACTATTGCCGAAGAAATAATAGATGGGTACAGAGAGCAGAAGCGTTGCCACTGCCACATAGACCGAGCTGACAGCCACTGCCTGCAAATGTCGTGTAGCCTTGAGAATGGCAAGTTCGCCCGTAGAGAAAGTGGTGAATCCCACCACCGGGGCGAGCAGCATGAAGTGCAGAGTGTGGTCGCCAGTGGAGAAAGTCCACCTGCCCAGCAGCGGCGCCATCACCAGACAAACCAGAAAACCGAACAAGGCTGTAAGCAGACACCAATGCCGAAAGACTGCTATGCGGCGCTCAAGCCTGCGCACGTCGCCACTCTCAAAGGCGGCAGAGATGTCTCTCACGGCACTTATCGACAATCCGAGATTGGTGGAGTCACCCACGAGCTTGATGGTGGAAGAGTACAGGGCGAGCAATCCCATGCCCATCGTGCCGAGGATGAGAGCCACGAGTTTGTTGCGCACGAGTCCCACAAGGATATTGAGCCCTTGCACCCAGCCAAACAAACCCGTATATTTAAGTATATGAGTATAGCTATTCTGTTTTTCCATTATATATCTTAACGCAATTAAATATAATTTATTACTTTTGCAGAAAAGAAATTATACATCACTTGCAAAAGAAAAAACACTACCCATTATGACCAACCAACCATTAGTGAGTTTCATCATACACGTCCACAACACCGAGCCTGAGCATCTGCGCGAATGTGTCGAGAGCATTCTCTCGCTGTCGCTCAGCCAGCAGGAGCGCCAACTGATAATGATAGACGATGGTTCGGAGTTTACGCCACTCAACGACCTTGCCGACCTTGCCGACAACATCATCTACATACGCCAGCGCAGCGAGGGTCTATCGTCGTCGCGCAACTTGGGTCTGCGCATGGCAACGGGTCGATTTGTGCAGTTTGTCGACGGACACGACGTGCTGATACGTGCGCCCTACGAGCATTGCCTCGACATAGCACGCTATCACAATCCCGACGTGGTGTTGTTCAAGAGCACGCAGAACCTGTCGGACGTGGATACGCCCTTCACCTATGACGGACCAACAACGGGCAGTCTCTACATGCGCGACAACAACATACGCACAGCCGCCTATGGCTACATCTTTGAGCGCAACATGCTTGGCGAACTGAGTTTCACCACGGGTCTGTCGCACGAAGACGAGGAGTTTACGCCGCAACTGTTTCTGCGTTCAGAGCATTTCTTCACCACCGAAGCCGAGGCCTACTATCACCGCCCATCTGCCGATGCCGCAACCACCGACTACGAGCACACCGAATCGCTCTTTGCCGACACCGAGCGCACTCTGCTGCATCTGCAAAGTCTCGTTGTGCCAGAAGCCGACCGTGCCGCACTCAACCGCCGCATAGCCCAGCTGACAATGGAATATCTGTACAACATCATACGCCGCACACACAATCACGACCTGCTGATGGAGACCACAGAGCGCCTACGCGACCATGGACTCTATCCACTGCCCGACCGCGACTACACCAAGCGCTACAAGTATTTCCGCCGAATGATGAGCAGCAGGCTAACAAGACGAATGCTGTTCGTGATGATTAGAAAATAAATAACCCCTGAATAATTGCACAATATCAAGATTTTCTTGTATCTTTGCACTTTACCAATCTAAAATAATCGGAATGAAAACGAGAATAATTACACTATTGGCAATGGCCTTGATAGCCTCCCCATCATTCGCCCAAAATAAGAAGGGAGCAAAGAAGGCTGCTCCAAAGAAAACTGCCGTAGCCGCAAAACAAGCCAAGACAACAAGCACCACCGACGGCATGACCGCCAAGGCGAAAGCCCTGTACAACTACATGCTGCCCAATACACAGAAGGTGTTTGTCATCGACAGCACCATCGTCGACCGCGACAATGTGCTCAGTGCCATTCCTCTGCCCAAGGCTTACGGACAATATGTCAAGTATAGCCACTTCTTCGGCAAGCCTGCCGCCAACGACCAGTATGTCTTTGTCAACGGATTTGGCAACCGATGCTACTATACCGAGATTGGCACCGACAGCATCTCGCGACTCTATATGTGCGACAAACTGGGCGACTCATGGGCTAAGCCACGAGCCATCAAGGAGGTGAACGACAATTTCACGGACATCTGTTTCCCCTATATGGCGTCCGACGGACAGACTCTCTACTTCGCTGCTAAGTCGAAGGACGACGAGGGACTGGGCCATCGCGATATCTTCATGACCAAATATGACGCCGACGAGGGCACTTTCATGCAGGCTGAAAACATCGGTCTGCCCTTCAACTCGTCTGCCGACGACTATGCCTTCATCATTGCCGATGCCGACCGCATGGCTTGGTTTGCTTCCACACGCCGCCAGCCCGAGGGCAAGGCTTGCGTCTATGCCTTTGTGCCTGCCGCATCCAGAGAGAACTATAATGCCGACGAGATGGAGCACAAGCAGCTCGTGGCTCTCGCCGACCTGACTCGCATCAGCGACACATGGACCAAACCCGAGAAACGTGCCAAGGAGATGCAGCGTCTCAACCGCCTACATGCCAACGCCGACCACACTTCGACTGCCGCCACTGAGCTGGCATTCGTTGTTAACGACGCTACGACATACACCCGACCTGAGCAATTCCATTCGGACGAGACACGGCGAACCTACTTCGAGGTGATAAGACTGACCAACAGCCTAAAGACGGACATGGCGAAACTGGAGAAAATGCGTCTGAAATATCACAACGCGCCGTCGTCTGAGCGCACATTCGTGGGCAAGCAGATAGAGAAACTGGAGCAGATAGTGAACCAGACAAGGGACACGCTGCGACAGACCGAGCGCGAACTGAGAATCAAGGAGAACAACATATTGGGAAACAAATAAAACATATTTGGAAACAAATAAAACAAAAAACTCTATTCTATTATGACAAAGAAACATTTTGCAGAATCTGAACTCATCATCAATGGCGACGGAAGCGTGTTCCACCTTCATGTGAAACCCGAAAACCTCGCTGATAAAGTGATACTCGTGGGCGACCCTGGTCGTGTAAATCTCGTAGCTTCGCACTTCGACTCTAAGGAGTGTGACGTGGAGAGCCGCGAATTCCACACCGTAACTGGCACATATAAGGGCAAGCGCATCACCGTAATCTCTACAGGCATCGGTTGCGACAACATCGACATCGTGATGAACGAGGTGGACGCTCTTGCCAATATCGACTTCAACACTCGCGAGGAGAAGGAGCAGTTGCGCCAGCTTGAGGTGGTGCGCATCGGCACTTGCGGTGGATTGCAGCTCAACACTCCTCCGGGAACATTCGTTTGCTCGGAATATTCTATAGGTTTCGACGGCTTGCTCAACTTCTATGCTGGACGCAACGCTGTGTGCAACCTTCAGATGGAGCGTGCATTGCTCAATCATCTGGGATGGTCGGGCAATATGTGTCAGCCTGCTCCCTACGTGGTGGCTGCCGACAAGGAGCTGGTGGAGCGCATTGCTAAGGACGACATGGTGCGCGGATTCACCGTGGCATGCGGTGGCTTCTTCGGTCCGCAGGGTCGCGAACTGCGCATTCCTCTTGCCGACCCACATCAGAACGAGAAGATTGAGAGTTTCGAATATAACGGCATCCGCATCAACAACTTTGAGATGGAAAGCTCGGCTCTCGCTGGATTGGCTCGTCTAATGGGACATAAGGCTACTACTGTGTGCATGGTGATTGCCAACCGCCGCACCAAGAATGCTGACACGGGATATAAGAGCCACATCGATGATCTTATCAAGACTGTGCTGGAGAGATTGTAAAGCACGAAATCAACACATGTAATTAACGAATAATTAACGAATAATTAACGCTTAAATTAACGAATAATTAACGGCTTAATTAACGATTAATTAATGGGAATTAACGACAAAGATTAATAAGTAGTCGTTAATGCCGGTTAATTATCCGTTAATTAAGCCGTTAATTTTTATATGAGGGCTGTGATGACAGTAAGTCCGATTGTTATCATCGAATAAATCAGCGATATGATTTTGGTGCTTTCCTCCATGCAGTTATATAACATACAAAGGAACACAAAAAAGCTGTTCTTGCTTCTTGTAAGGGAGCATTGAGAATCTTACAGCGTGTAAGTCAGGATTAGCTTTGAGAAGAGTCATTAGTGAGTTGGCTCTTACATTACCCTCAGCCTTGACTTCTATAGGCAACAGTTTTCCCTTATATTGTATTACAAAATCTAATTCCAAGCGTGAGTCATCCGTCTTATGGTAATATATTGGAGAGATGTTTCGGC
>CAKPST010000048.1 GCA_934183355.1 uncultured Prevotella sp. | reverse complement strand
TACACCATCACTACGGGTAATGACAATGCAAATTCTGGATGTGGAGGCCGCAATCCGAAGTCATGGAAGCTCTATGGCAACAACGAAGGCCAAAATGGCGCTTGGACGCTCATCGATCAGGTAAGCAACGACACGAAGCTCAAGGATGTGAACTATGCTTCGTATGACTTCCCCTGCAAAGGTTCGACCTCTTATAAATATTTTAAATGGGAAATCTCGGCTATTCATAGTGGAAGCACATTGCAGGTGGGCGAGTTTGAACTCAAGCTCAATACCTGTTCTCACAAGAATGCCAATGGCTCGTCTGCCCTTGGCGCAGTAATCAATACCGTTGAAACTACTTGCACAGAGCACGGCTATACCACAAAAGAATGCTCTATCTGTCATTTTATTGTGAAGGAATATTTGAATGATGAACTAAAGAAGCATACACTCACTCACCATGAGGCTAAAGATGGAGTTAAGGAACACTGGCAGTGTGATGTATGCCACAAATACTTCAGCGACGCAAATGCCACTCAAGAGGTTAACTATGCCAGCCTTATATATAAGGGTTATGCCGTGTTTGACGAAGGCACAGGAACGCTTACATTCAAATACGGCACTTCCAAGCCCGAAGAAGCTTATGACCTTAATGTGAAGGAATGGGAATATCCTGGATGGAAATCTCAAACAAAGAATATCCAAAAGGTGGTCTTTGATGCTTCGTTTGCCAATGCAAGACCCACGATTTGTGATTATTGGTTCTATGACTGCGGAAAACTGACCGATATAGAAGGCATCGAGTATCTTAACACCGAGAAGGTGACGTCTATGGAGAGTATGTTCAGATTGTGCGACGCTCTCACCTCGCTCGACCTCACAAACTTCAACACAACGAATGTGACGAGTATGCATTTAATGTTCGATGGATGCTTCGCTCTCACAACCATCTACGCCAGCGATAAGTTTGTTACGACCAATGTAACGTCCTCTTCTAATATGTTTTGGGGTTGTAAAAAACTCAAAGGCTATGACGTAAACAAGGTCGACCACTACTATGCCCACTGCGGCACGGATGGTTATTTTACTCCAGGATGTGCGTATGCCGAGTTTGACAATGCTTCTGGAACTCTTACATTCCGCTACAAGGGAGTCAAGCCCGCAGGAGCTTATGACCTTAACGAGGGAACTTTCGATCCAGAGTGGCTTGCGCAAAAAGAAAAAATCAAGACGGTGGTCTTCGATGCTTCGTTTGCCAGTGCAAGACCCACGAGCTGTTATTATTGGTTCGGTAAATGCTCTAATCTGACCACAATAGAAGGCATCGAGTATCTTAACACCGAGAATGTGACGAATATGTGCTATATGTTCGGTAGTTCAGCTCTCACCTCGCTCGACCTCACTAAATTCAACACCGAGAAGGTGGAGGATATGAAATATATGTTCTATCGCTGCTCAGCTCTCACAACCATCTTCGCCAGCGATAAGTTTGTTACGAGCAAGGTTCGTTTTGGTTATGATATGTTCACTGGTTGCAACAATCTCATCGGTGCCATAAAATACGACGGAAACAAGAAAGACCACACTTATGCCAACTACGAGACTGGCTACTTCACTCCGGAAGGCGGATTCCCTGGTTATGCCAAGTTTGACGAAGGCACAGGAACGCTTACATTCACAAGCGGTCCTTCCAAGCCCGAAGGAGCTTATGACCTTAACGTGGGAATTTACTATCCATGGTGGTGGTATGGCCAAAGGGGAAAAATCAAGACAGTGGTCTTCGATGCTTCGTTTGCCAACGCAAGACCAAAGAGCTGCTATGGGTGGTTCTCTGGATGCAGCAATCTGACCGATATAAAGGGCATCGAGTATCTTAACACCGAGAAGGTGACGAATATGCAAGAGATGTTCAATGCCTGCTCCAAACTCACTTCGCTCAACCTCACCAGCTTCAACACTGCGGAGGTGACGAATATGAGTTATATGTTCAAGAGCTGCAAAGCTCTCACCTCGCTCAACCTCTCTAATTTCAACACCGAGAAGGTGACGGATATGCAAGGGATGTTCTGGGAATGCTCAGATCTCACCTCGCTCAACCTCACCAGTCTCAACACCGAGAATGTGACGGATATGACCGGGATGTTCAAGGACTGCACAGATCTCACCTCGCTCGACCTCAGCAACTTCAACACAGCGAAGGTGACGAAAATGAACCAAATGTTCTTTCAATGCTACGCTCTCACCTCGCTCGACCTCAGCAGTTTCAACACTGCGGAGGTGACGAAAATGGACAATATGTTCAAGTCATGCAACGATCTCATCTCACTCGACCTCAGCAACTTCAACACTGCGAAGGTGACGGATATGACATATATGTTCTATGGCTGCAACAAACTCACCTCGCTCGACCTCACCAGCTTCAACACTGCGGAGGTGACGAATATGAGTAATATGTTCAGGTTATGCTTCGCTCTCACCTCGCTCGACCTCAGCAACTTCAACACTGCGAAGGTGGAGAATATGGGATGGATGTTCAAGAGCTGCTTCGCTCTCACCTCGCTCGACCTCAGCAGCTTCAACACTGCGAAAGTGGAGAATATGACAGAGATGTTCTATAACAGTTATGCTCTCACAACCATCTACGTCAGCGATAAGTTTGTTACGGGCCAGGTTACTAATGGTAGTTCTATGTTCAATGGCTGCAACAATCTCAAAGGTGCCATAGAATACGACGAAAGCAATAGCAAGATTGACCGCACCTACGCCAACTACAAGACTGGCTACTTCACCAAACTTGTAGGAAAGAATGGTGATGAGAAGATTGGAGCAACGGGAGAAACTCTTACTGCCGAAAGTCTCGCTCTTGACGACGACAAGGACTTCGTGGCTTATGAGACATTTAAAGCCAAAAATGCATCTTATAGCCGCACTATTAAGACTGGCACTACATGGGGAACGCTCTGCGTGCCTTTCGCCATTGACTTGAGCAAAGAAACAGAATGTAAGTTCTATAGTCTTACTGGTATTGACAACACGAACGATTGCATCACTCTGGAGAGTTATGAAGAGGGAGCAGAGATTCCTGCTGGCACTCCAGTGCTCTTCAAGATGAACGAGGGTGAACAGCTCAACCTTTCTGCACAAAATGCAGACATCGTTACCAAGCCTATAGCAGGAACAGATGCTAATGTCTACCTCGTAGGTTCATTCACCAAGATTGGCGGCAATGGCAATCAGGGTCTTGCGGACAACGACTATATCATTAGTAAGAACAAGTTCTGGCGTGTAGCTGACTTGACGGCGAATAAAGGAATTAATGGTGTGGGTGTCAACCCTATGCGTGCTTACATCAAGGTAGCCAACCCGGCTTATGCAGGAGCTGCTATGCTGAGCATCGGAATTGGTGATAGCACTACTGCTATAGACAATCTCAACGCCATCAGCAACGATGCAAATGCCGAATACTACGACATTAGTGGTAGACGCACCAATGGCCTGCAAAAGGGATTGAACATTGTGAAGCGTGGTGGCAAGACTTATAAAATAATGATTAAGTAACAGTACTACCCCTCAAAAAAATCTATAAGACAATGAAGAAGAAAGAATATATAAAACCAGAGATGCAGGTGATAAACATCACTCCATGCTCCATCCTCGTAACGTCCAATATACAACAAGGAAATACAAATGATGAGGAGCCAGAACCGGATGAATATCACTGGGTTTTCGGTGACTAACACCGTTAGTTTGAAATAAGTATATCATGACATGATATAGCAACAAGGGTCTATATGCCACGATGAGAGGTGGCGTATAGACCCTTGATATTTGAATTAACATCCGCAGTGTTGCAGTTTTTTAATCTTTCAAGCACCCAATAGGAACCACAAATACACCATCTTTTCTTCGATAAGCGAAATCGCCTGTTCCTGTAAGTACCATCATGAAGGATGGCTCATTCATTTTTTCAGTATTTATTTTACCAACAAGAGTTATTAGGTTTGCTGCACCCTCGTTGATGAGTTTGTCACCACCTAACTTTACTTCAACAAGTCCATATTTGCCATTGCGCAGATGTACTACGGCATCACATTCCAATCCATTTTTGTCACGATAATGATAAACATCTCCATCCAACGCATCAGCAAAGACTCTCAAATCACGAATACAAAGGGTCTCAAAGAAGAGCCCCATAGTATTGAGGTCGTTAATAAGGTCCTTAGGACCAAGGCCTAATACAGCCGTTCCAATAGACGGGTCTATAAAGTAACGTGTATTTGCTGTACGGACAGCCGTTTTGGAACGCAGGTTAGGATTCCAAGCTTCGGAATCCTCTATGACAAATATCTTGCGCAAAGCTTCCAAATAGCTACCAGCTGTCTTCACGCTTATTTCATTCTCATCATTTGTCATCATATCAGCCACAATCGTTCCGATTGTGGCTTGCGAACCTTGGTTACGAGCGTATGAGCGCAATAGTAATCTTGCAGTCGTTGCGTTGCGATTAACTTCATCTACTCGCGAAATATCTTTCTTGATGACAGCATCTACATAGTCGAATGCTTGTTCTAAAGCTGCTTCGCCTTGTAGGTCACAAGCAAAAGGCCAACCACCACGGCAAATCAAGTATGCCAGATCGTCTATTTTCAGTTTGTTAATGGCTACTATCTTTTCAGGTGTTTCAAATAAATGTGCCAAACTTACCTTGCCGTTTGATTCACCTGACTCGTAGAGACTCATTGGTCGCATAGTTAGCCAACTGAATCGCCCTGTTCCAGAATGGTGCATATCTTTTTCACCTGCAGGAACAGCCGAGCCTGTCAATATAAACTGTCCCACGTCATGTCGATGATCAACCTCAAATCTTATAGCATCCCAAAGTTTGGGGGCAAGCTGCCATTCATCAATAAGCCTTGGTGTTTCGCCCTCCAGCAAGATAGAAGCATCTATCTCTGCCATCTGTAGATTGGTTTCCAATGAGGCTGGATTATCCATATACAGGATACTATTGGCATGTTGTTCGGCTGTGGTAGTCTTTCCACACCATTTTGGACCTTCTATCAAGATTGCCCCCTTGCTTATCAGTTTTTTTGCCAGCATTTTATCAGCAATTCTATGCTTGTATTCCATATTTTCAAATATTAATTATACGTATGCAAAGATACTAATTTTTTCGACATTTCCTCAGTTGGCTGTATTTTATTTCCTCAGTTGGCTGTGTTTTGTTTCCTCAGTTGGCTGTATTTAGTTTCTATAAATAGCAACAAGGGTCTATATGCCACGATGAATAGTGACGTATAGACCCTTTCTTTTAATTTGCTATTCCCTGATAATCCAATCACTTATCGTCCGCTGATTGCTGTCGTAATTAACACCTATCTTGAACAGGCGCTTGCCGTCGGCAGAATATGGAATAAGGTATCCCTTTTCATCTATCTGCCTGATAGCTTCCTCGGCTGATCCATCATACTTCAACTCGAAAACAAACACGGCATCAGGCATATACACCACGGCATCAGCCCTACCTATTGCACTATCTTCCTCCACTCTCATGTGTGCCCCCATTAGGTTAAAGATAAGGTAGAACACCGTCTGAAAGTCTCGTTCACTCTTGTTGCTCAAGCGATTGGATATACTGGCGAGATAAGCCTTCAGACGAACCATCGCTCCCTCTACATCTGTGTCATAGAGCTTTTCCAGGAAATCACCCACCAGGCTGTTGTTATCCAGAGATATAGGCGAAAGATAGTTGGGTGCAAGACTCTTGAGCATGCCCGTCTTAACCTCCTTATTAGGATATTCCAGCGTATAGCGATGCAGAATAGGGTTATACTTCTTTATGGTGAGATAACCACTTTGATAGAGCAGCGGAAGCGCAGAAGTCATCATTTCTGGCGAGACATCAAAGTCGTCCACATCACATGACTTCTTCTCAATATCCATCACGTTGACATGATACTTCTGCAACGCCTTGATAAGATAAGAAGGGGTACCAGAGCCAAACCAGTAAGGAGCTATATCGCGTGCATTCAATGCCTTTACCAGACTGAACGGATTGAAGACATCCTCAGATTTCTTACTGAAGTGATAGCCGTCATAGAATTTTGTCAACTCCTCTAAGCATTCCTCATACGTCATGCCAAGTGCTTCGCCCAATGCCTCAACATCCGGTTTCATCTGCGTGGTAAGCTCCGTCTTGCTGATGCCACAAATGGCAGAGTACTGGTCGAACATGCTGATATTGTCGAGGTTGTTCAGCTCGCTGAAGATGCTGAGCTGCGAGAACTTGGTGATGCCTGTGATGAAGGTGAACTCTAAGTATGGGTCGAGCTTTTTCAGCGGACTATAGAAGTTCTGCATAATGAGGCGCAACTGTTTGAGATTATCATTCTCATGCACCACATCAAGCAAAGGGGCATCATATTCATCTATGATGACAACAGCCTTCTTGCCCGTCTGCTCATAAGCTCGCTTTACTATTCCATCCAGTCGTTCATTAGGACGGATTTCCCCTTCTCCTTTACCATAAAGCTTTTCGTATGGCAAAAGTTGCAGATTAAGATAATTGTTCAAAGCATCGGCATCAAAGTGCTTAGCACCGCTTAAATCGAAATGCAGCACCGGATACTTCACCCATTCCTTCTCGTAATCAGCAATGGCCAATCCCTCGAATAGTTCTTTTCTTCCCTCGAAGTAGGCTTGGAGTGTAGAGGCAAAGAGCGACTTTCCGAATCGTCTTGGGCGACTCAGAAAGACATAAGACATCTGCTTTTCCCGGAAATCCACGATGTATTGGGTCTTATCTATATAGAGATAACCATTCTCGCGGATCTTCGAGAAAGTCCGTATTCCTACAGGGTATTTATTTACTATTTTTGCCATAATAATATAATTGCTCTATAAGTGAATGGGGGGTGCATACGGTGAATGTTGCCGTATGCACCCCCATTGTTTTTTATTTCAGTCCAGCTGTTGTAAACGAATACGGGACATCCGTATCGGCTGTGCCACGCTGATAGTTTGGCTTAGACGAGAGGTCGTAGACAAACTGTGCGCCGTTCATAAGGTCGGTGCGTGTGATGTAGTTCTTGGTGTAGGGAGCACCGTTGAGCGTGAGGTTCTGCACATAGCAGTTGTCGTCGCTGTTGCCCTGCGCCTTGATGCTAACGGTTTTGCCATTCTCAAGATGTAGCGTCATCTCGTCGAAATAAGGCACGCCGAGCACATACTCGCCAGCACCTGGACACACTGGATAGAAGCCCATAGCCGAGAATACATACCAGGCAGAGGTCTGACCATTGTCCTCGTCGCCGCAATAGCCGTCGGGATTGGCGTTGTACATACGGTTCATGGTCTGGCGAATCCAGTACTGAGTCTTCCAAGGTTCACCCGAATAGCCATAGAGATAAATCATGTGCTGTACGGGCTGGTTGCCGTGAGCATAGTTGCCCATGTTCATAATCTGCATCTCGCGTATCTCGTGGATGACAAATCCATAGTAGCTATCGTCGAACAATGGTGGCACATTGAACACCGAGTCGAGCATCTGATTGAACTTCTGCTTGCCACCCATCAGATTGATGAGTCCCTGAGGGTCGTGGAACACCGACCATGTGTAGTGCCATGCGTTGCCCTCGGTGAAGGCATCGCCCCACTTAAGCGGCGAGAATGGGCTTTGGAACTTGCCATTCTTAAGACGACCGCGCATCAAGCATGTCTCTTTGTCGAACACATTCTTGTAGTTGAGGGCACGTTTGCGGAACGGCTCAAGCTCCTTCTTCGACTTGCCGAGCTTCTTGCCAAACTGATAGATGCACCAGTCGTCGTAGGCATACTCCAAGGTGCGTGCTACATTCTCGTTGATTTTGACATCGTAGGGTACATAACCAAGCTTGTTGTAATACTCATGACCCAATCTGCCAGTAGAGCTGACCGTAGGATGGACGGCATTGGTGCCATGCACCACAGCCTGCCACAGAGTCTCGGCATCGTAGTTTTGGAGTCCACAGAGATAGGCATCGGCAACGATAGAGGCAGAGTTGTTGCCCACCATGCAGCCACGATGACCCGGCGAAGCCCATTCGGGAAGGAATCCACTCTCCTTGTAGGCGTTGACCAGACCTGCCTGCATCTTCTCGTTCATAGACGGATACATCACATTGAGCAAGGGGAAGAGGCAGCGGAAGGTGTCCCAGAAACCAGTGTCGGTGAACATATAGCCGGGCAGCACCTTGCCGTTGTATGGACTGTAGTGCATGATTTCGCCCTCAGCAGTCTGCTCGTAGAACGAGCGCGGGAAGAGCACCGAGCGATAGAGGCATGAATAGAAGGTGCGCAGATGGTCGATGTCGTCCGACTTGACCTCAATCTTGCCCAAAACGTCGTTCCATGTCTTGCGACCGCGAGCCTTCACATCGTCAAATGAGTCGGAACCAAGTTCCTTGAGATTCTGCACAGCCTGCTCCTCAGAGATGAACGACGAGGCGATGCGCACGTTCACCTGCTCGCCACGGCGTGTCTTGAAGCCGACGATGGCTCCAGCATGATTGCAGTCGGCAACAGAAGCCTTCTTGTCAATCACTCCGTTGACAACGGCAGCTGTGTAGGTGAAGTCCTTGTCAAACTTCATCACAAAATAATTCTTGAAGTTGTTGGGTACACCGCCTGAGTTCTTGGTGGTGTAGCCTACAATCATGCGCTCGGATGGCAGCACCTTGACATACGAACCATTGTCGAAAGCGTCGACAACAACATACGAGTCGTTCTCGGGGAAGGTGATGCGCATGATGGCAGCACGCTCGGTTGGGGCAAGCTCGGTCACCACATCATAGTCGGCAAGATAGGCACGATAATAGTAAGGTGTAGCCACCTCTGCCTTGTGCGAGAACCATGAAGCACGTTTTTCCTCATCAAACACGGGTTTGCCCGTCTCGGGCATGATAGTGAACTGACCGTAGTCGTTGATCCACGGACTTGGCTGATGGGTCTGCTTGAATCCACGCAACTTCTCAGCTGTGTAGGTGTAGGTCCATCCATCGCCCATCTTGCCCGTCTGGGGTGTCCAGAAGTTCATGCCCCAAGGCATGCACACGGCAGGATAGGTGTTGCCCGTAGACAAGGCATGTGTCGACTCTGAGCCTACGAGTGTACTCACATAGTCAACGGGCTCATAGTGTTTGGCCATTGCTGTAAGGGCAAATACCACCGACAACAACGCCGTAAACAAGTGTCTTTTGTTCATTTTGAAATAATGTTTTAGTTATAGTTTCAGTTGCTGCAAAGTTACAAAAAAACTGGCAGATTAGCTCAAACTGTCACAATAAATCATGCGAAACATAGTTATATATATACGTATCAAACACATTCACATTATAATTATAACATGACACGACTCTTCATATATCTCATGGCAGCATTCATGGGCTGCATCATCAGCAACAGCGCATGCGCCGAGAAGGCAGGCTCATGGCGACTCTATCAGAGTTTCAACAAGATAACCGAGATAGCGCCTGCTGGCAACACGTGCTTTGCACTCGCTTCGAACAGCCTCTTTGCCTACAACACGACGACAGGAGAAATCAATGTATATGACAAGACCAACAGCCTCAGCGACAACAATATATCGCACATCAAATGGAACAAGACGGCTAAGAGGCTTGTCATAGTATATGCCAACAGCAACATCGACCTGCTTGCTATCGACGGTGGCACCATAAACGTGCCCGACCTGTATATGAAGACCACCACCAAGGACAAGACTGTCAACCATATATATATCGACGGCACATACGCATACGTGTCGTTGGGATTTGGTGTGATGAAGCTCGACGTGAGACATGGCATCATCGCCGACACCTATCAGCTCGACTTCAATGTCAACAACTCATACACCAAGGACGGGTATCTGTATGCTGCATCTATGACCAACGGCACATATCGGGGCAAAATGACTGACAACCTGTTGGACAAGAGCAAGTGGCAGCGCGTGGGAGAATACACAGCGCTGTCGGAAGACTTGACAAACGTGCAGGATGCCACCACTAACATGTGGTGGACGTGCAACGACGAGGGCAAACTGACCTACTACTCGATGGACAATGAGGGCAACAGAGAGTATAAGACGGAGGGTGTGCTGCCAGACGGACCGGCGTCCAACCGATTCTATCGCCTGTATATGCACAACCAAAAGCTGTATGCCACTGGCGGTGTGTGGACTCAGGAAACTGACGGAGGACAACCTGGCGAAGTGCATGTGTGGGACGGAAACTCATGGGGACTGTTTGAACAGCCTACGGCAGAGATATTGGGACATAGAAACGAGGACTATATCTGCATGGACTTCGACCCACTGAAGGAAGGACATGTGATGGTGGGAGCCAAGACAGGTCTGTATGAATTTCAGGATGGCAAGTTTGTAAATTGTTATAACACCGACAATAGCCCTATAGAATCGTCGACCGACAACCTTAGCAAGAACTATGCTATGGCTACATCCGTGAGATATAGCAGCGACGGCAATCTGTGGGTGCTCAACCGCATGTCGTCAACAACACCATTGCTACAACTATCGAAAGACGAAACATGGAAAAGACTCAACCATGCTGAACTAAAGAAAGACTTGGCAAGCACTGGCAACCTTGTCAATATGTACAAGAGCCAATACTATGGACACATGTTGTTCTTGAACAACTATTGGGAGGTGTGCAAGCTGTATGCATACGACACAGCCAACGACAAGCTATATGTGATGGCTGGACCTACATTCACCAACGAGGATGGAGCCACTATTACACCTATATACATACACGGCATGACAGAAGACCACAATGGCAATATCTGGCTTGCTACAACATCGGGACCGCTGTATCTGACACCTGCTGACGTGCAGGCGGGCAATGGAAGCGTGACTCAGCACAAGGTGCCACGCAACGACGGAACCAACCTTGCCGACTATCTGCTCGCCAATGTCAACACAAGGTGCATAGCCGTAGACGGTGGCAACAGAAAATGGATTGGAACAGACAATGGCGTGTTTCTCATCAGCGACGACTGCGACACTCAGTTGCAACACTTCACGACAGAAAACTCACCACTGCCGTCGGATGTGGTGTATGACATCTGCGTAGACCAGAACTCTAACAATGTGTACTTTGCTACGGTCAACGGACTATGCTCGTATGCAAGTGACGCAACGGCGGCGAGCGAAGAGATGACCAAGGACAATGTATATGCCTATCCTAACCCTGTAAGCCCTGACTATACGGGCAAGATAACCATCGTAGGACTGACCATAAATGCCGATGTGAAGATAGTGACATCCAACGGCACACTCGTCAATCAGGGACGAAGCACTGGAGGCTCATACCACTGGGACGGACGCGACATGAGGGGAAAGCGTGTGGCAAGCGGCGTATACATGGTGGAAGCAGCTAAGGCAGACGGCAGCAAGGGCACTGTGTGCAAGATAGCCATCATCAACTAACACTCTCAATCACGAATAATGAAATTTATTAAAAACATATATCTGAGGCAGATGCTATTTGTGACGCTGCTGACGATAGCAAGCGGACTGATGTTCACTATGGCAGACTTCTACAAAATGCCATACCGTAGCACTGGCGACCTGCTGGTGATTGTCATGCAGTTTGGTGTCATTGAGGTGGCAACGTTCATGTTCTTGTGGCTTATAAGCTGCAAGAAGTATGTATTTGCCGTGGTATTCCCTATATTCACAATGGCAAGTGCCGTAGCTGCCTACTTCCGACTGACTGCCAATGTGACGCTGACACCAATGGCTATAGACCTTGCACTGGTGAACGATGCACGCACAACGATGGATGTGGTGACGTGGCAACTCGTAGCCTACATCTTAGTATGCACTGCGGCTGGCGTGGCAGCAGTGGCAGTAAGGTTCAGACATGTGAAGGTGAAGCACGAATGGGTGCAAATGGCGGTGGCTGCCGTGGCTTTCGGGATGTATATGCAGATACCAAGGTTTGCCGCACCCATCAGAGGACGCATTCCGTTTGTCATCTACTATGCCACGAAAGACTATCTGGACAACCGACACATAGCCAACGAAGAGCGTCCTGCATTTGAAGGAAAGACATGGTGCAAGAGCGACTCGGTGGACGTGGTGTTTATCCTCGGCGAGACTCTGAGAGCTAAGAACATGCAGGTGAATGGCTACGGACGACCAACAACGCCTTTTCTTGCTAAGGAAACCAACGCTGTGTCGCTACCAAATATATACTCCGAATATGGATTCACACACACAAGCATACCATATCTGCTAACAAGAGCCAATCCCGACAACAAGGAGATAGCATACAGCGAACGCTCATTCATCGACCTATTCAAGAGAGCCGGCTATAGTTCGGCATGGATAGCCAATCAGGAGAGTGTGGAGACATTCGTCTACTTCATGAACGAGGCTGACACTCTGGCTTATGTCAACAGCGGCAAGTCGGTGTATGTGTTTGACAAATGGCTCGACGAAGACATTCTGCCTGAATTGGACAGGCTGACTGCGGTGCAGAGCCACTGTACAAGACGACTGTATGTGATGCACACGATAGGGTCGCACTGGTGGTATAACGCCCACTACCCCACCACATACGCACGATGGAAGCCCGAACTGAAGAGCCGAGTGATCTCGGCAAACACCCACGAGGAGTTTGTCAACTCATACGACAACACGGTGGTTTACTCCGACTGGTTCTGGCAGCAGGTGCGCGACCGCTTCCGCCAGCGCAACGCCATCGTCATCTACCTGTCCGACCACTCGGAAAATCTTGGCGAGAATGGCGTATATGGACATGGCGAAGACACCGAACCGCTGCACTATCCGGGATGCTGGGTGTGGATGTCAGACCGCTATCGCTCGGCTCATCCCGACAAATGGGAGGCTCTGAACGCCAATAAGCTGAAGCACTACAACTCGGCTTTCCTCTTCCACTCTATCCTTGACGCTGGAGACATCAGCACCAAATATATCGACAAGAAATATGACATCTTCAGAAAATAAGCAAATGATAACGGTCTGCATTGCGACATACAACGGCGAACGATACATAAGGGAGCAAATGGAGTCGATATTGCCACAACTGAAGACTGGAGACGAGGTGATAGTGTCGGACGATGGGTCGACTGACGACACGCTGCATATAATAAGGAGCATGAGCGACAGGCGTATAAGAATAATAGACGGACCGCGACGACACTCACCGACGCTCAACTTTGAGAACGCCCTGCGACATGCCAAAGGCGACATCATATTCCTTGCCGACCAAGACGACGTATGGCAAAGGGACAAGGTGGACGTATGTATGAGGGCGCTGAGCGACTGCCACTGTGTAGTGAGCGACGCTATCGTGACCGACCAAAGGCTCAACGTCATCAATAGTTCGATGTACACCATGATGAATGTGCGCACAGGCAGGCTATACAACCTCCTATGGCGCAATGGATACACCGGCTGTTGCATGGCTTTCAGACGCGACGTGCTGAGATATGCCCTACCCTTTCCCGACAGTGTGCCGATGCACGACATCTGGATTGGTAACGTTTCGGCGTTCTGCCTATCCGTGAAATTCATCAGCGACAAGCTCATAATGTTCAGACGGCATGAGCATACTGCCTCATGCAATGGCAAGGGCAGCAAGTTTTCGATGAGAAAGAAGATTATGTTCAGATGGAACACAGCTAAGGAAATTATTCGACTAAAACATCAGACATGAACATTATATACGTAGTAGAAGACTTCTCGGAGAACGGTGGCGTGGAGCGCATCGTATCGCAGAAAGCCAATACTCTGGCATGCAAATACAAACATAAGGTGAGTATTGTGTCTATATATCACGACAACCGACCTATGCTATACACTATAGACAAAAGTGTGGAGATGATAAAGCTGGAGGTGCCTTTTGCCCAAAAGGGCAAGGGCAGGATTGCAACGCTCATCAGCCGCGTGGCAACACTTGCCTCTGCTACAGGACGACTGAACAAGGCTGTGAAAAGCCTCAACCCAGACATAATATTCTTTGCCACAACATTGGGTGCTCTGCTGCTGCCACTGTGTAAGACCAAGGCTAAACGGGTGTATGAATCGCACTCAGCACGACCGTTCACACCTTATCAAGGTATGTTTGGACTGATGGAACTACGGGCTGACACTGTGGTGTGTCTGACTAACGGGGACGCTGCACACTTTGACAAGGCAAAGAAGGTGGTGGTGATACCTAACTTCATAGAGCGTCCGCAGATGTTTGTGGAAGACTATTCCATAAAACGATGCATTGCTGTGGGACGACTTAGACATGAAAAGGGATTTGACATTCTCATCGACTGCTGGCAAACCGTTGTCAAGAAACATCCCGACTGGCATCTTGACATATATGGCGAGGGACAGATGCAGGACGAATTGCAAGCGCAGATAGACCGACTGAACCTCAATAAGCACATCACTCTATGTGGACGGTCGAACAACATCATGGAGATGTACACCCATTACAGCATGCAAATAATGACATCACGGTATGAGGGGCAACCCATGACTCTGATTGAGGCACAGGCTTGCGGACTGCCAGCGGTGGTGACCGACTTCAAATTTGGAGCAAGCGACATTGTGAAGGACGGAATAAACGGCATGATAGTGAAACAAGGCGATCAACAGGCATTGGCAGACGCTATCTCAAAGATGATGTCGTCGGAGGAGACACGCCGCCAATATGGAGCCAACGCACGCTGCGTAGGCGAAGAATTTTACAAGGAGAATGTGTTTAACAAGTGGACTGACTTTATCTCAAAACTACATTCATAGACTGGATTTTAGGCTAACAACGAACGATAGAGTTGCTCATACTGCTCGGCTACACGGCGATAGTCGTGATACTTGC
This sequence comes from uncultured Prevotella sp., assembly GCA_934183355.1. GTDB lineage: Bacteria > Bacteroidota > Bacteroidia > Bacteroidales > Bacteroidaceae > Prevotella. Next base: position 2,391 of record CAKPST010000048.1, on the reverse strand, counting down.
GCACAAACTCGACACTCTGCCGAGACATCAAGGCAAGCTGACCAGATGTGAAGAAAGCCTGCTCTATGGTGGCTACATTAGTATCGTCGGCTACATCGGGACGCACATTGATGATGGGGCGAAGCTCGTTCTCGCCAATAAACTCATAATACTCCTCCTCGCCACCACCTATGACAATAGTTCCACAAGCCATAGCAGCAAGCGAATTCATGGACGGAGTGTAGCTATAGAACTGGTCGACAAGCACATCTGCCTCATCAAGCATGCGCAAATATTCGTCATACGGCACTCCTTCCACATATTTAATATCTATCTTGCCAGGATGTCGCAGTGCTACTTGCTCGACAAACGAGGCTATTTTGCGTGCTCCCTTGAGGAAATCGCGCCGTGGTTGTATGCCGACAAGCACCTTTATAGTATCTCCATTGCCCTTGACTCTGACTGCTGAAGAAGGAGGAATCTCCATTGGCAGCGGTATGTAATGGAGACGACGGCTAAACTGTGGAGTGTTGTAGCAAAGCCAATACTCATAAAGACATGCCACAAAGGCATCCGAATGGTCGACGACAGCCTGCCAACAACGCACAAACTGAGGACGTGTGTGCTCGGCAATGCGTGCACGGTTGGCTTCCTGATTTTGCGGGACATTGCTCCAATAGGTATCCGAATAGGCTGGCACTCCGGCAGCTTGACGCTCAAAAAGAAACGGGTCGTCGGCAAAACAACCTTTTATAACACGCTTGTTGGTGAGCTTAAGAAACCAAAACGCCATCCTGTTCCACCACCCCATCAACGGCACAAACGTGTAGTTGTGGAGCTGCACAATGTCATTGCCACACACTTTAGGCAGATTGACAAGGATATTCCAGAGCACTTTCAAGCCACTCAACTTGCCCAGACGCATATTGCGACGCAAGTCTATGTCGCGTGGCGAATCGTGCCAGTCGTTGCCGTCGGACATCAACACCACCTTGTTTCCACGCTCAACAAGCCCTTTTTTCAATATGTTGTGCAGAAAACTTGACTCGCCCACCAACAATATTCTCATAACTAATGAATTTCTTTTATATATAAGGTTGCAACATGCCAACCTATATTTTCACATACCTGTTTTCTATTATATACTCGCTCTTACGCAGTCCGACAGCCACAATAGCCTTAATGGCAGCCTGTTCAAGACAATACTTCAGCGGCATCCAACGCGGTTCGCGACACGACCGCCATACGGTCAGCTTACGATAGCGCTCATATTCACGCTTCAAAGGATGATGGCAGTTGCTGAACCAAGGTTTAGGTATGCCCGTAAAGTGTACTATGGCTGGATGCTGCTGACCATACGTCATCTGCTCGTCGTATGTCCACGACACGAGAGAGTGACGCAACTCAAACCAATATTCGTTGAGCATATTGTATCTAAAGGGCAACACAATCTTGCAGTCTTGAAGCAGATAGTTGAGAATATCCTGGTCGTGGCATGCCAATATATCATTATTGGCGCTGGCAAAGTCGATAAACGACTTTAGCAAATTGTGCTCACGCCAATAGTCGAGATTGACAAGTAGCACACCAGCATTGAAATATCCCTTAGACATAGGATAGCGCAGACGATTATAGTGGTCGACTTTGTCAGTATATGTGTCAGGAACGGCAGCAATAGCCTTGCCCTGCATATCAATATTCCACAATTCCTTGAGGCTATCCATGACGATAAGATCGCCGTCGAGATATATCACACGGCTGACATACGACGGCAATAGCTTGGTGAGAAAAAGCCTGTAGTAGGTGGCATACGACGTGCCTACATGCGAGTTCTGCCCCTCACGACCTATAGGAAACTCGCTAAAAAGACTATCGTCCATAGCATAGAATACCACCTGTTTGCCATAGGCACACACTATCTGCTCTATCTTAGACAGATTATCGCTGCCTATGCCATTATGAAGCAAATGCACACGAATGTTCTCACCACGATTGTTCTCGAACAACGAGGTGAGCATAATACCTGTCTGCATTACATAACAACTGTCTGTGGCGCAAACTATTTCCATATTCGTTGAGTATTTATTGTTATAATATGATAACGCCCAATTCATATTAATATTGTGTAGTTAAAGATTTTCGAATGCTTTCCACTTATAATTTTGTAAAGTAAATATTACAAAATAGGAGTATAAGGTTGCAGTAGGTTAAAGGAAACATAAAAAAATGTTGGTATGCTTTGCTGTGACAAATTAAAGTGTTAACTTTGCAGATGGAAATGTTGCTATGCAATATTATATAGAAGAATACACGTTTTATAAAAAAACAAATAAACATTATGGTAAACTACAAAGAATTGGGCTTGGTGAACACACGTGATATGTTCGCAAGAGCCATCAAGGGTGGTTATGC
>CAKPST010000047.1 GCA_934183355.1 uncultured Prevotella sp. | reverse complement strand
AAGGAAACTATGCGCCTCATTTTTATTATACAGGTGTTTAGTTACCTTTTGCGGAGATATTCATTTTTGTTTTATAGGGGAAAGATAGGAAAACTAAACAAGAATGGAAAACTAAAACAAAGAAAAGATAAATGTATGGGAGTCCTATGTGAGCCCTCGTGTAAGGGAATGATAGAATTTGTCTATTAAAGTATAGCTGACATCTTTAATGTATCTATGATAAAAGCATTATCTTTGTAGCCGAAATCAAAAAAAACAAATAAAATAACAAGGACAAAATAATATGGAAACAAGAAAAGAAATAGCAGCTGAGAAGAAGCGTTGTGGTTCGCATAATTGCACACAGGCTGTGCTCTGCACCTATCACGACTTCACCGGCATGGAAGAAGAAACCATCAAGAATGCTGGCAATGCCTTTGCTGCAGGTATGGGTAATATGGAGGGAACTTGCGGAGCCATCGTTGGAGCAGGCATCGTACTCGGACTTGCCACTCAGGACAAGGCGAAGTCCGTCAAGGGCATGAGACAGATCATGGATAAATTCAAGCAGCGCAACGGTGCCACACAATGCAAATTGCTCAAAGGTGTAGGCACAGGAAAGGTGCTTCGCGAATGTCCTCTTTGCGTGGCAGATGCTTCTGAGTTTCTGGAAGAAATTATGGAAAAGGAAGGCGTACAGAAGTAACGACATGACTAAGTATAAAGCAATAAACGAGCAAGACCGCTGTGTGGCATGTGGTGTTTGTGTGAAAGTATGTCCTAAGGATGCTATCAGTATATACAAGGGATGCTACGCCCAAATAGATGAAGAGAAGTGTATCGGCTGCGGCATCTGCGAGAAAAACTGTCCGGCGGGAGTGATGCACAAAGTATTAAGACACCCCGTTTAATATCTTTAATTTTTACTCGTATGGCAAAACAGAAAAATAAAAAATGGAGTGACTATATGTGGCTTGTATCTGCTACTTATTTCACTCTCGGATTTTTCAACATCGTGTTCGCATGGCTCGGAGTCATCTGCTTTCTGATTCCGCTGATCATGGCGATATTCGGTGGCGGAAAAGGATATTGCAACAACTATTGTGGAAGAGGACAACTCTTTCTGCAAATAGGGAATACCTTAGGGTGGTCGCGTAAGAAAGTGGCACCAAGATGGCTCTCGTCTAAATGGTTCCGCCATGGTTTTCTTCTGTTCTTCATGTTCTTCTTCATCCAGATGATCATCCTTACCATAATGGTAGCTAAAGGCGCTGAAAATCTCCGTCAGACCATTCATCTGCTATGGACCTTTAACGTGCCATGGCATTGGGCTTACCCGGTGGAGATTGAGCCATGGAAGGCACAGTTTGCCTTCGGCCTATATGGTATCATGCTCACCTCGCTGATTGTTGGTGTTCTGCTTACCATCGTCTATCGCCCAAGAACCTGGTGCGTGTTCTGCCCAATGGGCAACATGACCCAATTAATCTGTAAACTCAAAGCAAGATGAATCTGCAACAACTCAAATATATCGTAGCCATCAGCCGCTTTCGCAATTTTGTGAAGGCGGCTGACTCGTGCAATATCTCTCAACCCACTCTCAGCGCCATGCTACAGAAGTTGGAAGACGAACTTGACGTGCGTATCTTCGACCGAACCAACAAACAGGTAACCCCGACAAGTGTCGGAGAGAAAATCATCCTTCAAGCCAAAAAGACTCTCATAGAGTTTGAGAAAATCGCAGAACTTGTGGCTGAAGAAAAGAACCTGATAGCCAAATCGTTGTCTCTATCAGTAGGACCATCCATAGCTCCTTACATTCTTCCTGATTTTATCAAGCATTACAGAAAAGACTATCCAGAGGTAAGTCTCTCAATACAAGAGATGAAATCAGAAGAAATGTTTAATCTTTTGCAAAATGGAGATATAGATGTGGGCATCGCCGTCTCAGACCAACTTCGTAAAGGAATTCTGGAGATTCCGCTTTACACAGAACGCTTCTATGTATATTTGTCGGAAACCTGCTGGCGCAAGCTGCCCGTGTTCAAGCCGGAGAATCTGGAGCATGAGAATATGTGGATTATGAAAGAAGCGCAATGTCTTCGAGACAGTGCCTTCTCCTTCTGTAAAGCGAGAAGCAAAGGGCAGCATATCTATGAAGCTGGCAGCATTGATACTTTGGTTCGCATTGTAGATAATAACGGAGGCTTCACCATCATCCCAGAGCTTCACCTCGCTTTCTTGAGCGAGGCGCAGCGCAAGAATGTGAGGAAGATAGAAGGCGACTATCTTTCACAAAGACGCATATCCCTATACATCAGGGAAGACTGTATCAAAGAGAGGATGCTCAATACCATTGTCGACTGCATGAAGGAATTTATGCCGTCACAGATGATAAATGAAGGCATTTGGAAATATGGGATAAGACTATAAGGATAATGCGTCGTATCTTTAAATGGTATAAAATAACACAAAGAGGGATTCGAACTCACTTCCAAACTCTTATCAATCCAATCTTACTATTGTGATTTTGTCTATATCCGGACACCAGGCATTTGCATTGCCGAGGCGTATGGTGTTCATGCCTTTCTTTAAGCGGATTTTTCTGCTTACGGTCTTGACTGTATTCTTGTTGTTGCCAGGTGTCTTGATTTCAAAATCCTTGCTGCCGTTTACACTGCAGAATACGCTACGGTCTTCATCTGTGACATAGCTCAGAGTGATGTTGTAAGTTCCGCCTTTAGGGCAGAAAACATTACGCCATTCCATGTAGTTGTCCTTGTCGTTGCCGAGCCATTCCACCTTTGCTCCACCCGAACAAAGGTCTGAATCGGCGTAATTTGCGTAGCCCAGACTGTTGTTGATACCGAGACATTGGAAACGCTCTAGCCAAGCAGTTTCAGCCTCGTATATAGTGCGTGTCTTGCGTCGCTCGGCGTTTAGAACGAAGATGCGTGTGTCGTGACATGGCACGTTGACATTCATGGTGCCATTAGTTACATTTGGTAAATCTTCATGAGCGAAGACGTCACGCACTTTCACCGTGCCGTCCAAATCCACATCACTCATCTTCAGCTCTAAATCGTGCTCTTTGTCTGTCGGATTATATATGGCCACGGCGCGTGTCGTGCCATTAAGCGTCAGTATGTCTTTGACGTATAGGCACACCCCATCTTCCTGCTTCACCACATAAGCCTGAAGGGCAAGCGCATCCTGATTGATGGCAATAAGCTCTTTGTTCTTTAGCAATTCCAATGACTTGGCTGGTATTGTAGTCATATCGCAACCTATGAGCAGTGGCGAACTTTGTATGCACCACATTCCGAAGTGGGTACGTTCTTCGGCATCGGACAGTCCGCGTCCTATTTCCAGAATGTCCATGTCGTTGTAATGTCCTTCAGTGGCATAGGCTGATAGGTAGCGGTTTTTGGCTATTATACGCTTCACGGCATACCAGTCGGGCGATATGTCGGCATCCATTCGCCACGACGAGCCTACATTGTGCACCCATGTGCCAGGGAAGTTCCATCGGCACACGTTGATGCGCACATCCTTTCGTCCTGTATTGTCTATTGCCTTGCGTATGGCTGTATAGCGCTCCTTCTCGTCGAGGTCGAGATGTTCCTTGTTTTGTTTGGCATCGCCTCCGCAGAAGTCTATCTTGATGAAATCAAACTTCAGACGCTTGAAGAAGTAGTCGGCATCCTGCTGGTCATGTCCGTAAAGACCAACGCCAGCTCCCTTTTCGTCTTTATCCCAGAAGTTTCCGCACGTGTTGCGTCCTGCGTCAGAATAGATGCCGGCCTTGAATCCAAGACTATGTACATGCTTGACGACCGGCTCCAAGCCGTTAGGGAACCGTGCGGCATGAATGAGCAACTGCCCATTGCTGTCGCGTCCTCCAAAATATCCGTCGTCGATGTTTATGTATTTATATCCTACCTCCTTCAGACCTTGCTGTGCCATAGCGTCTGCCTGTTTCATTATAAGGTCGGCGCTGATGTTCACGCGGTAAGTGTTCCATGAACTCCAACCCATAGTCGGTTTCTCATACGGTTGTGCTGATATCGTGACCGAAATAGCTGACGCTAATAAAATAGATAAGTACTTTTTATGTTGCATGATTATGTTTGATTTGTTTCTCCTAAGCAAAATTACAAAAAAAAGCTAAGAGTACGTCGGTTGTCTTATAATTTCGTAACTTTGCACACCCGATAATCTGTAGCTCTATTGGCGGCAAACAGTCTTTATTTTATTTGCATTTTATCTATATTGTCTTTTGTATTTGTATAATCCAAAAGAAAGATGTATCTTTGTTGTGAGGTTCGTATTTTAACAAAATAACAATAAAGAGCATGGAAAAACAGAAGTTACCTTTAGGAATACAAGACTTTGAGGAGCTGCGTAAGGGCAATTTTTTTGCATAATCCATGAAAATGCTTAACTTTGCACTTCTGAAATAAAGTGGATTGTCAATAATGAGTATAGAAAAAGGTATTTTCAAGAGAGCAGAACTGCTTTTGGGCAGTGATGTTATGGAGAGCATTGCAGCCAAGCGTGTTATCGTGTTTGGCGTTGGCGGCGTGGGCAGTTGGTGTGTGGAGTGTCTGGTGCGTTCGGGCATACGCCATATAACTATTGTCGACTGCGACCGTGTGTGCGTCACTAATGTCAATCGCCAACTAATGGCTACCACCAAGACAGTTGGAAGGATGAAGGTGGAGGCACTGAAGGAGCGACTGCTCGAAATCAATCCCGACTGCGAGGTCAATGCTTTGCAGAAGGTTTACACCGACGAAAACCATGAGGAGTTTCATCTCGACCAGTACGACTACATCATTGATGCCATCGACTCATTGAAGGACAAGGTGTCGCTCATAATGCGTGCATGCGACACAAGGGCTACGTTTTTCTCCTCGATGGGCGCTGCCTTGAAGATGGACCCTACACAGATACGTGTGGCTGAGTTCTGGAAGGTGCGTGGATGTCCGCTTGGCTCGGCTCTGCGCAAGCGTATGAAGAAGGCTAAACTGAAGCCGAGTCATAAATTTCAGTGTGTATACAGCGAGGAACTGCTCGACAATCGTGGCACCGACGAGGAGTATGACACGTCGCTCGACAAAAGCGACTTGACTCCCAAAAAGGGACAGGTCAACGGTTCGATGGCTCACATTACGTCAATATTCGGACTCACTATCGCTGGATTGGTGCTCAATGACATCTATTCTAAGGCTTTGCAGACCGATGAAGAAGAAAAATCAGACAGCACAGACAACAAATCAGACAAATCATAGTTATATATATAGGTGTCAATCCGAGTGTGGTTGACACTTACATTTCAGGCAATTATTAATCCAAACCTCAAAATGAAAAGATTTATCATATACCTCGTGTTGGCTCTGCTGACTCCAGTGGCAATCATGGCGCAGTCGATGACCGACGACCAGGTGATGGCGTACGTTGCCAAAGAGCATGCTGCCGGCACGTCTAACGCGCAGATTGTGACACAGCTGATGCAGCGTGGCGTTGACATATCGCAGATACGTCGTGTGCGACAGAAGTATGAGAAACAGATGAGTCAAGGCTCGACAGGGGCTGTTGGCACGGCTAAGGATGCCGCTAACTCGTCGCGTATGCGCACTGCCAACGGCAAGAAGCGCTCTGACTATGGACGTGAAGCTGACCGTGAGGCTTCTCCCTACTCCAGCTATCGTGTCAAGGCTGAGTCCAATCGCAAGTATGTTCACACCTACGACGAGAATGACGAGGAGTTTATGGACTATCAGAGCGAGTTGTCGACATTGGTGCCCGACACTGCTGCCATGCTCAAGCAGCTCATCAGCGAGCGCGACCAGAAGAAGCGCCGCGTCTTTGGACGTGACATCTTCAACAACAAAGACCTCACTTTTGAGCCTAATATGAACATAGCCACACCGCAGAACTATCGTCTCGGTCCTGGTGATGCCGTGATAGTCGATATCTATGGCGCTTCACAGAAGTCGGAACAGTGTACGGTGTCGCCCGATGGAGATGTTAATATTGAGGGTTATGGTCCGGTGCAGGTGAGTGGTCTCACTGTTGCTCAAGCCAACGCTCGTCTTCGTTCCACCCTCGGCAGCCGATATGCAAGCAGCCGTATCAAGCTCACCGTCGGACAGACACGCACCATTATGGTGAATGTTATGGGCGAGGTGAAGCTCCCTGGCACCTATACGCTGTCTGCTTTTGCCACTGTGTTCCATGCCCTGTATATGGCTGGCGGCACCAACGAATTGGGTACGCTGCGTAATATCAAGGTTTATCGCAACAATCGCCTCGTCACCGTGGTCGACATCTACGACTATATACTCAATGGCAAACTCACTGGCAATGTGCGTCTTGCCGACAACGATGTCATCGTGGTGGGTCCTTACGACTGCCTTGTCAATATCTCTGGTAAGGTGAAGCGTCCGATGTACTACGAGATGAAGCAGAACGAGTCGGTGGCTTCGCTCCTCAAATATGCCGGTTCGTTCATGGGCGACGCCTATCGCAAGGCTGTGCGTGTCAACCGCAAGACAGGCAAGGAATACGCAGTGTTCAATGTGGGTGAGTTTGACTTCTCAAGTTTCCACATTGCCGATGGCGACTCGGTGACTGTCGACTCCATCTTGCCCCGCTACGAGAACACAGTAGAGATACGTGGAGCTGTGTTCCGTCCTGGAATGTACAACCTTGGCGAGCAGGTCAACAGTGTGCGCACGCTCATTGAGCATGCCGAGGGCACCACAGAGGCTGCCTTCACCAATCGCGCCGTGATGCACCGCATGAAGAGCGACCGCACTCTTGAGGTGATAAGCGTGGACGTTGCAGGCATCATGTCGGGCAAAGTGGCAGACATTCCACTCAAGGAGAACGACGTTCTCTTCATTGCTACACGCAAGGACAACATCGAACAGCGCACGTTGACAATACGTGGCGAGGTGCAGTTCCCTGGTATATATAAATATGCTGACAACGAGACCATCGAAGACTTCGTGCTTCAGGCTGGCGGACTCACCGACAAGGCGTCTACTGTCAATGTCAGTGTCAGCCGCCGTGTGAGCGACCCTAAGGCTCTTGCTCCTGATAGCATCATCGCCAAGACATACACACTCGCCCTTAAGGACGGATTTGTGGTTGACGGCGAACCTGGATTTGTACTCATGCCATTCGACGAGGTATACATCCGCAAGAGCCCTGCCTACATGGAACAGAAGAATGTTAGCGTGGAGGGTGAGGTGATGTTCGCCGGAACTTACACTCTCTCAGCCAACGACACACGTCTGACCGACCTCTTCAAGCGTGCCGGAGGCAGCAACGGACTTGCCTATATCCGTGGTGCACGACTCATGCGCCGTGCCACTGAGGCAGAGAAGATGCGTATGCGCACTGCATTGAGAATGGCTCAAGAGGAGCAGCAGAAGAACATCTTGCAGTTGGCAGCGAGCAGCAACAATGGTGGTTCTGTGCAGCAGGCTGCCGAAGGAGCCAAGAATGCCAATATCTCCAAGTTTGAGGTGCCTGATGAATACCCCGTTGGCATCGACCTTGAGCAGGCTCTGAAGGATCCAGGCTCTGACGCCGACATGGTGCTGCGTGAGGGCGACCGTCTTATCGTGCCTCAATACAACGGAACTGTGAAGGTGAACGGAGCAGTGATGTATGCCAACACTGTGGCTTACGAGAGGGGCAAACGTGCCTCTTACTACATCGACGAGGCTGGCGGTTATGCTAGCGACGCTGTGAAGAGTCGTGCTTACATTATTTATATGAATGGTAAGGTGGCAAAGGTGAGCCATGGTGCCAAGGTGCAGCCGGGCTGCGAGATTGTGGTGCCAGCCAAGCTGAAGCGCAAGCTGAGCGTTGCTGAGACAATGAGTCTCGGATCGAGCATGTCGTCTATTGCCGCCATGATAGCCACTATAGCCAACATGTCTAAGTAAAGGCTGTGGAGTCAGATATTTTTTAGGAAACAACAATAGGAAAATGCCGGCTCTTGAGTCGGCATTTTCTGCAATATTAAATATAACTGTAACCAATATGAAAGATAGCAAGTGTATCTTTGTGAAGACAAAACAAATGGTGTTTATGAGCATAAAGGTCTTCATGGGATTGGTGTTGTTCGCGGCTCTGGTCAGTGGCAAGCCCTCTGGTCAGAACGTGGTATTGAAGGGCAGTGTACTCGACGAGGAGGGTAGGGGCATTGCCGGAGTTGTGGTGAACAACGGACGTGAGTTTTGCCGTACCGACCGCCATGGCATGTGGCAGTTGTCTACAGACACTGTTGTGAGCAAGTTTGTGTCTATATCCACGCCACGTGAATATCAGTTGCCTGCCACCGACGGCTTGGCTTCGGGATATTACATCCCCATTGGCAAGGCTGTGGCTATGCGTGGCAATGTCGACTTCACTCTGCATCGACGCGACACGGTGATAGATCGTTTTCATTACATCGCCATCAGCGACCCGCAGATACTCAATGCTCGCGACATGAAGCGCTGGCGCACTGAGACGGTGGACGACATCCTGCACACTGCCGGACACCTTCGCAAGACGGGCGAGGTGATTGGCATGACGCTCGGCGACGTGGTGTTCGACAATATGACGCTCTATAGCCAGTATGCCCAGTCCATACGCAATCGCCGCATGACCTTCTTCCAGTGCATAGGCAATCACGACTTCCAGAAGGCTTATCCCGACTTGCACAACTCCGAGCCTGGTGTTGCCCACTATGCCGAGCAGATGTTTGGACATTTCTTTGGTCCGGTCAACTATTCGTTCAACATAGGCAAATGTCATATCATCACGATGAAGAACATCAACTATCGTGGTTCGTGCAAGTATGAGGAGGAGATAACCGACGAAGATCTACAGTGGCTCGAACGCGACCTTAGCTATGTGCCTAAGGACGTGATTGTGATTCTCAATATGCACGCTCCTGCATGGAACAGCATGGAGCCTATAGACAACATCCTCAATGCCCAGCGTCTTGCCGAGATACTTGCTCCGTGGGAGGCACATGTATTTGCTGGACACACTCATTTCTTCGAGAATGTAGAGGTGACACCTCGACTCTATCAGCACAACATTGCCGCTGCATGTGGAGCCTGGTGGACGAGCAATCTCAATCGAGATGGAGCGCCCAACGGATATATGGTGGCTACGATAGACGGTACGTCGATGAGGTGGCAGTATAAGGCTACTAATGTCAAGACGGCTTATCAGATGCGTGTCTACAAGCCAGGCGAATTTCGTACTCAGAAGGATTATGTCGTAGCCAATGTGTGGGAGTGGGACCCTCATTGCCGCGTGGTGTGGTATGAGGATGGCAAGTATAAGGGACGCATGCAGCAGTTCACCGACAACGACGAGGCGTTCCTGCTCACCAAGCCGCGCCCTCATCAGCTTGCCAAGACGCAGCATCTGTTTCGTGCTCGTCCCTCGTCAAAGAAATATCGCACTATAAAGGTGATATTCATCAATCGCTTCAACCAGACTTACACGTATACTATTGTGAATCGAAACAATCGCCCATTCCTATTGGAATGAGGCTGATTGTTTGATAACAGCTAATATGTCCTCGCCATATTTCTCTGCTTTCACTTTGCCGCAGAATGGAATCATGGCGAGGGCTTCTTTGTCTTTGGGCAGCACGTTGGCTATGGCTATGAGCGCTTTCTGCTGCAATATGCAGTAGGCTGGCATGTGTGCTTTCATAGCTCGCTCTCGTCGCCATTCGGTCAGAGCCTCAAACACTTCGGGATGCTGTATGTTTGGTTCTGTCGATGCCACGGGTGCAGGTTGCGCTGCAGGTGTCGTGCTCTTATTAGCAGGCTTTGGTGCGGCGTTGGTTGAGGCTTTGGTGCGTGCAGTCCTTGCCGCCTTAGTAGGCTTAGTCTGTTCTTTGCCAGTGAGCACAGCAGCCCGTTGTTGCAAATATTCATTTAGATGGAATCCGTCGTCCTTGACAGTGTTGAGCAAGGCGCGTTTCTGTATCACCACTTCTTTTAGCATTGCGAGCAGTTCTGCCATTTGTCTCTTTACATCTTCGGTGTCGGTCTTCACGTCTGTGGTCTTCACCAGCTGCTCTATGTCAGACAGAGTGCGTGCAAAATAAGTGGCACCCTTTACAAGTCGCTCCTGCAAGTGAGGGTCGTCTTGGTATTCGGCAGTGGAGATTACTATCTGGTTGTATTGCAGCTTGAAGCGCTCTGCCACGTCATACAGCTCAGTCTTGATAGTGCCGAGTCGTGCCTTGTATTCTATTATCAGCTTGGGATAAGTACGTCTGAAGTGTCCCATGAGCACGTCGAGCACACGATTGAATGTGTCCATGAGTGGACGGAAGTCGAACAGCTCGCTCACCACCGACAGATAGTAGTCGCGTTGCAACTGGGCTATCTGCTCCACGGTGGGTGTATATTCGGCAGCATGGTTGGCATACTCGTCGATGGCGCCGTCGCGAATGATAGCCGACTGTGGCAGCGGTGCGCTCAGCACCAGTCCTTCGAGTGTGCGACATCTTGACAGCGCCACGTAGGTCTGTCCGTGTGTGAAGGCATGCTGCACGTCGATGATGGCATGATCGAACGTCAGTCCCTGACTCTTGTGTACGGTTATAGCCCAAGCCGGTTTTACGGGGAACTGTGCGAAGGTGCCGTCCACCTCCTCCGTTATCTCGTTAGTCTGCTCGTTGATGACATATCTCGTGTTTTCCCATTTCTCGGGTTCCACCTTTATCACCACCCCCGTGTCCTTGGTGCGCACAAAGAAGTTCTTCTTGTTTATCTCCGTCACGGTGCCAATCATGCCGTTGTAGTATTCCTTGGCAGCCGACGAGTCGTTCTTTACAAACATCACCTGTGCGTCCTTCTTCAGTGTTAGCATTTCCTCAGTAGGAAATAGCATCTCGGGATACTTGCCCGTTATTTCAGCCTTGTATGTATAAGCCTCGCCAGGCAACAGCTCCAGCTGCTTGTCGTTGATTTGTTGTGCCTGATAGTTGTGCGTTGTCAGGCGTATGTAGCCGTCGTCAGCACTTGGCTGGAAGTTTGGCACATAGCGTGAGTTGAGAGCTTGCAGCACAGTGTTGTCGGCTTTGTTGTCGCGCACCTTGTTGAGTAAGTCCAGAAAACGCTGGTCGTTCTGTCTGTAGACAGTCTTCAGCTCGACGATGGCATATCGTGTGCGGCGCAGTGAGAGCGACGAGAAGAAGTATGGAGTGTCATAATAGCGTGAGAGCAACTGCCACTCGTCGTCCTTGGCAACAGGAGCCAGCTGTCCCAAGTCGCCTATCATCACCATCTGTACACCGCCAAACGGCAGTTGATTCTTGCGAAAACGTCTTAGCACGCTGTCCACAGCGTCGAGCAAGTCGGCACGCACCATCGATATCTCGTCTATCACGAGTGTGTCTATCGACTGTATTACGCGAATCTTCTGTTTGGAGAATCTATATTGCTGGTCTTTCTTGTATTGAGCATCTGGAATGAACGGACCAAACGAGAGTTGGAAGAATGAGTGCATTGTGGTGCCTCCGGCATTGATGGCTGCAATGCCAGTGGGTGCCACTACGATGATACGCTTTGACGATTCCTCCTTGAGCCGTCGCAGAAACGTCGTCTTTCCCGTGCCAGCCTTACCCGTAATGAATAGGTTGGTATTGGTTGTCTCTATTATGTCCCATGCCAGTTGGGCCTGTTCGTTCATTTCCATTTCTTATGTGTGTATATTGTTGTTTCTTTTATAATGTCATGCACCATGCGAAAGCCTTTGCTGTCCTCTCTGCCTCCTCGCCGAAGTGTCCTCCGTGGTTCCATTCGAGTGTGGTGTGGCTCTCGCCGAGTTGCATCAGCAGTTGTTGGTGTTGCAGTCGCACGCAGTCGCCTATGCGACACATGCGCTGGTTGCGGCAGTGCTCCTCGCGGTCGCCAAGACTCATGTACACTCGTTGGGCTTGTATGGGATGCGCCCCAGCATAGTTGAGCCAACCGTCTATCCACAGCGACGGCGACGCTGCTGCCACTGCACAGAACGTCGCCGACTGCGATGCTGCCCACATGGCGAATAGTCCACCGAGTGAATAGCCTCCGATGATGCACGGCAGATTGCCATACTTGCTGCGTAGCCACGGCAATAGCTCGTGCTCGATGTAGCAGAGCGTGTCTCGTGAGTGTCTGCCCACCTCCTCGTCACGCGACACAGCGTCGTCGTGCCAGGGCATCAGGGAGCGTGCCCATTCCTTGCAGTCGAACGTGGCAAGCACAAATCCCCTCTCGCTTAGGCTCTCCAGCAGCTGTGCCTCGCGGTTGATGCCGTCGCCCTTCTCCTCATGCCGAGCCGATGGCTGTATGAGGAGAAAGGCTGGACTTGATGTGGCGTATATCTTGCATGAGGTGGTGCCCACCTGTATATGCTCCATACGCATCATTACTTCACTACTATTTCGTCGGCAAACACCCAGCCATAGCCTGCCTTAGCCTGCACACGCACGTAGCGTGCCTGGCTGCTGCCCTTCCATGTCAGGTATTTGAATTCGGGCATGTCGGTCTTCTTCACCTCGTATGTCTGACGATACACCTCAGTGAAGTCGGTGCCGTTGTCGCTCACCGAGATGCGATATTCGCCTGGGAAGTATATCTCCGGTCCGCAGCTCTGCATAAAGTCGGTGGCAACCGACGAAATCTTCTGCTTAGTGCCGAGGTCGATGGTCACGTCCATGCAGTAGTCCTTGCCGATGAATCCCTGCCAACGCTTGTCGCCAAACGCCCATCCTCCGAAGTTGCCGTCGGTGAGTGTGGTTTCGCCCTGTGCCTTGTATGAGTCGTTGTAGGGTCGGTTGTATGTCACCTTGCATCCCACAGCCTTATGCTTGAGTGGCGACTGTGCCTCCTTGCGCTCGCCATATTCCTTTCTTAGGTCGAACGGATTGACGCCCTCAGCCTTCAGCAAGTCTTGCTGCACGAGAGCACGCTGGCGAAACTCCTTGTAGTTCTTGGTCTTGGTCCCGTTCCATCCTATCTCGGCAATGGCGAGAGCACGTGGATATAGCATATACTCGGCATGCTCCATAGTGGGTACGTATTCACACCAGAGGTTGCCCTGCACACCCGTTATCTTTTGTCGCTCGGCATCGGGCAAGTCTTCGCCCGGCACATAGCTGTACACCTTCTCCAATGGCAGGTATCCACCTATTGCCTCGGGCTGAGTGGCAGGAGCGTCCTGATAGCCGTCAAAGTAGCAGTAGCCGCCAGGCGAGAGCACCACGTTGTAGCCATGCTCAATGGCTTTGTGTGCATACACGGTGCCGCGCCACACCATAACGGTGGTGTTTGACGACAGATTGCCGTCTATCACCTCGTCCCATCCCACGAGCTGTCTGCCGTGATTGCTTAGGAATTTGCCCATGTGTGCGATGAGATGAGTCTGTAGTCCGTTCTTGTCGCAGCCCAGTTCCTTCATCTTCTTCTGGCATAGCTGACAGTCGTCCCACGACTTCTTGCCAGCCTCGTCGCCTCCCACGTGTATATATTCCGACGGGAAGATGTCCATCACCTCCTTCAGCACGTTCTCAAGGAAGTCGTATGTAGCCACGCTGCCAGGGCAGAAGTCCGACTGCTTGTATGGCTCGTGTGTGCACGATAGTTCGGGATATGCTGTGAGTGTTTCCTCAGAGTGTCCCGGCATCTCTATTTCGGGTACGATGGTGATGCCGCGTTCGGCAGCATATTTCACGAGGTCGCGCAGTTGGTCCTGTGTGTAGTAGCCACCGTATGCTCCCTCGGTGCCTTCAGGTAGATATTTGTTCCCCGAGTTGTTCCACTCCTTCCATGTCTTGCCCTGTCGCCATGCGGCAAAGTTGGTGAGTCGTGGATAGCGCTTTATCTCAATGCGCCATCCTGCGGCGTCGGTCAGATGTATGTGGAATCGGTTGAATTTATATTGCGCCATGATGTCGAGCTGCTTCTTCAAGAACTCGATAGGGAAGAAGTGACGCGACACGTCGAGCATCAGCGAACGCCACTTGTAGGCAGGAGCGTCCTCTATGTCGCAAGCCATGATGCCCTTCTTGGTGGTGAGCTGTGCTATGGTCTGCCATGCGTAGCGGAAGGCGTCAGCCGATGCTGCGCTGATGACGATAGAGTCGCGGTTGATGTGCAGACGGTAAGCCTCTGGCGACGCTGCGCCTTTGAGTCGCTTGAATGCCACCACCTGTTTGGCAGATGCGCTATTCTTGTCGGTCCATGCTTTCGAGTAGATGTTGTCGGCATCCGAGCCAGCCTCGTTGACAATCTTCACAGCCTTCACTTCGGTAGGGAAAAAAACCTTTCCTGGATTGAACGACTGTGGCTTGGGTAGCAGACTCTGTGCCTGTGCGGCTGTCGACATTAACATTGAGCCGAGGACGAGAGCCGATAATCGTAATGATTTGTTTGTCATAGAATGTTTTTATTAATTGTTTGTCATAGAATGGTTTCTACACTTAAATTCAGAATATGCAAATTTAATAAAATTATGTCAGATTATTGCAGATTTAGGAATAAATAAAACAACTAACAGAGTAATCTACAATTTATGAGCCATGACACATGTTCACAGCTATGCAAATATTAGTATAGTGCTGACATTCACGTATACGCTTACGAAAATCCCGCATCACCAATCTTGGCGACACGGGAGAACGAAATGTAGTTTACTTTATGTAAAACGAACTACCCTCACGGGCTATATTGCGTACAATGGCTTCTGCTACGTCTGTCATTTGCAGCATATCCTCCACGCATGTCCATTCGTAGACGCTGTGCTCTGCCTGTTGTCCGCTGTAAAGGCATGGACCGCCACGCAGTCCCTTGGCTGCCATCATGGCTGAGGTGGTGCCGCCGCGTTCGCTTCTTGGTTCGAGAGTTAGTCTACATTCCTTAGCGCTCTTCACTATCAGTTGTGTAAGCGACGAGGGCATCGAGTAAGCCACGTTCTCATATTGCAGCATCTCTGGGGTGGACTCAACGCGCACGTTTGGATAGGCTGTCTTTATGGAAGTCTCTGCATCATTGAGCATGGCACGGAGCGTGTCGCCCTCAAGCTTGTCAAAATAGCGCATGCGTACTCTCACTTCTGTAGAACTTTCACCGTCCGTGGTCACTATGGGTGTCATGGTGTAGCAATGTATGTATCCCTGTTCACCACGGCTTGCCGACGGATGTTTCTGTGGTGGTATCTGTCCTATAAAGTAAGCGGCTGCCGTCAGTACGTCGCCGTACTTTCTAGCGTATGCGTCGCCCGGATGTGCTTCTTTGCCTATGAAACGGTATGTACGTCCCACTGCCGTGAAATTTGCCACGGAGAAGTGAGTAGGTGCGTCGCCGTCAATGTCGATCACCACGTCAGGCGAACCGCCACCTACATACTCGACCTCAAATCTGTCGGCTGCCCTACCGATGTCTTCGTTCTGTGAGAATACGAAGTAGAGGTCGCCGTGACGCATCTTCATGTTGCGTACTATTCGTTCAATGAGCGTCACGAGGACGGTGCATCCGGTCTTGTCGTCAGCTCCGAGGACGGTGCTACCGTCGGAGGTGATGACTGTCTTGCCTACGCACTGGGCGAGGTGTCTGCCCTGAGGTGTAGACGGGCTGAGCACCAGTCCGCTTGGCAGATGTAGGTCACCGCCGTCATAGCCACGATGAATAACGGGTGTGATGTTTCCGCCCGGCGCTTCTGGCGTTACGTCAAGGTGTGCCATGAACATGACAGATGGTATGCCTTTGGTGTTGGCGGGTATCTTCACGTACACATACTCGCTCTCGCTGCGTTTTACTGTGGCTGATGTTCCGCGCAGGATGGTCTGTAAGTCAGCCTCTACCTTGCGAGCCATCTCACGCTGTCCTGGATTAAGCGGGAAAGCGTCCATGTCCGACGTATCTGTTCCTTGACTGTTTATCTTGGCGTATGAGACGAACCTCTCCGTCACATTATTGACAGTCTTAGCATCATATTTGACCGACTGTGCCACTATTGTGGCTGGCCAGGCGATGACCGATATTGTCATTAGGCTGGCCATCTTGATGTTCTTAATAAACTTCTTCATATTATTGAGTTTTTGTGTGTTATAGATTTATGTTATGGCTCTTTGTTTTTAATATCTCACATTACCTACTTGTCCAGAAATTCCACGGCGTATTCCGAACCTGCCTCAGCAGCCTTACGCATGAGACTATAGCCCTCTGCCTCATTCTTAGCCACACCATTTTTTCCTTTTATCTGACATTTAGCGAAATTGAACATGGAATCAGGGTCGCCTTTCTCTGCACCTTCGCACCAATACCTTGCAGCACGTTTACGGTCTGGCTTCATGCCATACTCACTCTTTTTGGCATAATAAACGCAGCCAAGATTGTTATAGGCAGGAAGATATCCAGCATCTTTAGCCCGTTCAAACAATCGTAATGCCTTGGCAACATCGCGGTCTACATGATCAGCTTTAAGATAGCAGATTGCCAAATCATTCATAGCATCTGGATATCCTGCCTCCGCAGCCTTTTTCACATACTCGAATGCTTTATCATCGTCGTACAAGATAGTGGCGTACACCACGTATGCCATCCATTTTCCATAGACGTTGCCACTCTCGGCTGCTCGAACGAAATAGTCAATAGACTTCTTATATTCCTCTTCATCATAATATGCGCAACCCACGAGATACTGTATGTCTGCTGAATCAGCCAGTTCTGGACGCGTTCCCCATTCTCTCACCGAATTGTAGCATTCTGCATTATAATACAAAATGGTAAGCATATACATAGCTTCTGCTGAACCTCTTTCAGCCGCATTCTTATATAACGTTAATGCATAAACAGAATCACGCTCCACGCCATATCCTGCATAATAGCAGTCTGCTAACTTCGCCGTAGCCATAGGTATTTCTTCTGAAGCCTCCTCAAGATGCATAACTACGCCCTCCGCTGTTGCGGGCATCAGATTGCCTAACCCCATACAGTAGTTGGCAAGAATCAAGTTCGAATACGATGTGAACAGCTTATTCGAAACGAACTGGGCAAGATCATAACAGGCCTTGTGTTCTGCTTCGGTGTTAGCATTCAAGATTCTCCACGACAGAAGATTGTCGTACATTTCTGGTGCCATCCAGCTGGCACATGAATGAGAATCCTGGTAATAAGCAAGACAGAACTCTAGAGAACGCTTGCCATAATATTTCTTAAACAAAGAGTCAAGTTGAAGCTCATAGTTGTAAGCACGCTCTAGATACTTCACACTCTGGAGAGTATCTCCATTCTCTAAAGCATAGCTTCCTGCAAGCAGATGACCGTCGTAGCTACCTAAGTCAGACGCTCTCTTTGCCCACACAAACGCTGAGTCCTTATTGCTTTCAAAGTTTCCTTCCGAACCATACCAGTCATAAAGGGCGGAAATATAAGCGCAAGCTTGTCCATGTCCGGCGTTAGCCGAGCGTCTGACCAGCTTCAGCCACTTGTCTCTCTCATGTCCCTCACAACGCTCCAGGTTACTCATTGCATACGCATACTGAGCAGGGGCATATTGGGCATCCGATGAACGATGGATGAGCGAGGCAAACTCCTTTCTGTTATTGTCAATCAATGCGCTTATGGCACGTGTATACAGGTCCTCACGGTGAAGAAAGTCATACTTTTTCTGTGCTTCGACTTTTGCCTGCTTTGACTTTGAAGTACGCCCAACGCCTGTTTTCTTCGTTTTATTTTTGAATGTGTCAGGAGCGACACTTACGGCATTAGCTTTGACACCACCTACAACAACTCTGTTTTTAATATGTGAAAGACGAGCTTGACGGTTCAAACAGCTGTTGTTTTTTGTGTTTTTTGTTGCTTTGTCATAATTCATTGCTGCATGGTATCCGCCTATAACCCCAACCCTTGTAAGATTCTTTGCCGCTTTAGGCAGAGTTCTAAGGAATCCTTGCGCACTGCTATTCAGTGGCACTGTCATTACCAACACACTTGCCATTGCTAATAATATAGCTGAAAAATACTGATTGTTTTTCATAACGTTTCACATTTTAATAAGTTAAAACTACGATTCTTTTTCTCTATTTGTCAATCTCGATATGCATCGTCTTGACATTTGCAAATGTCGCAATTATTGCTGACATATAAAATCAAAAAACATTGTATGCTTAAAATGATAAAATATATTCGCTTCACAAACGGCTATAATAAAAGTCAAAACCGTTGTAATTTACAAATTTGTAAATTACAACGGTTTTGACTTT
>CAKPST010000046.1 GCA_934183355.1 uncultured Prevotella sp. | reverse complement strand
ATTAACGAGTAATTAACGGATAATTAACCGTAATTAACGACAAAGATAATAAACGTGTCGTTAATGCCGGTTAATTATCCGTTAATTACGTTGTTAATTATCCGTTAATTTATTCATCAATCCCTCAGCCGTGCCGGTTGGCACGGCGTACATTCTTCCAATGTTGTTGACCCGTTGTTGATGTTGTCGTTCCATTCCCTCCTCATTCCCGTCTCATTCCCGTCCCATCCCCATCTCCCTCCCCGTTTTATTTCCACAAAAAGCCCCTCTTTTATTTTGCCCAATCTCCTATTTTGTTTACCTTTGCACCAACATTGATTAAAAAACTAATTTGTTATGGTTAAAATCACATTTCCTGATGGCTCGGTTCGTGAGTACGAACAGGGCGTGACGGGGTTACAAATCGCCGAGAGCATCTCGCCGGCTCTCGCTCGCAACGTTGTATCTTGCGGTGTCAATGGCGAGACAGTGGAGCTCAACCGCCCCATCAACGAAGATGCTACCATCGCCCTCTACCGCTTTGAGGACGAGGAGGGCAAGCACACATTCTGGCACACATCTGCCCACCTTCTTGCCGAGGCTCTCAAGGAGCTGTATCCTGGCATCCAGTTCGGTTTCGGTCCAGCTGTAGAGAACGGATTCTTCTACGACGTGATGCCCAAGGAGGGCGACGTCATCTCTGAGAACGACTTCCCGAAGATTGAGGCTAAGATGAAGGAGCTCGCCAAGAAGAACGAGCCTGTTGTTCGCCGCGAAGTGCCTAAGGCTGAGGCTCTGGCTGAGTTCAACGCCGACGGTCAGGCATACAAGTGCGAGCACATCGAGGAGGACCTCGAAGACGGCACCATCTCGACATACACCCAGGGCAACTTCACCGACCTCTGCCGTGGTCCGCACCTCATGAGCACTGGCGCCATCAAGGCTGTCAAGATTACGAGCGTTGCAGGAGCATTCTGGCGCGGTGACGCCAAGCGCGACCAGATGACACGTATCTATGGCATCTCGTTCCCCAAGAAGTCGATGCTCGACGAGTATCTGCAGATGCTTGAGGAGGCTAAGAAGCGCGACCACCGCAAGATTGGCAAGGAGATGGAACTGTTCATGTTCTCTGAGCGTGTGGGCAAGGGTTTGCCTATCTGGCTCGCTAAGGGTACCGACCTCCGTCTGCGCTTGCAGGACTTGCTGCGCAAGCTTCTCAAGCCTTACAACTATGAGGAGGTTATCACTCCGGGTATTGGCGGCAAGAGCCTCTACGTAACCTCTGGTCACTACGCCCACTACGGCAAGGACGCTTTCCAGCCCATCCACACACCAGAGGAGGACGAGGAGTATATGCTCAAGCCTATGAACTGTCCTCACCACTGCGAGATCTTCGCACGCAAGCCACGCTCTTACAAGGATCTGCCTTTGCGCATTGCAGAGTTCGGTACTGTATTCCGCTATGAGAAGAGTGGCGAGCTGCACGGACTGACACGTGTGCGTACATTTACACAGGATGACGCCCACATCTTTGTACGTCCTGAGCAGGTGAAGAATGAGTTTGAGAACATCATCGACATCATCCTCAAGGTGTTCAGCATCTTCGGTTTCGAGAACTACGAGGCACAGATTTCTCTCCACGACCCGAAGGATACAGAGAAGTATATCGGTAGCGAGGAAATCTGGGCAGAGTCAGAGAATGCCATCCGTGAGGCTTGTCGTGAGAAGGGTCTTGAGGTGCACGAGGAAGTTGGCGAAGCTGCTTTCTACGGTCCTAAGCTCGACTTCATGGTTAAGGACGCCATCGGTCGTCGTTGGCAGTTGGGTACCATCCAGGTAGACTACAACCTCCCACAGCGTTTCAAGCTGGAGTATACAGCCGAGGACAACTCAAAGCAGACCCCAGTGATGATTCACCGTGCGCCGTTTGGCTCAATGGAGCGTTTCACCGCTGTACTCATCGAGCACACCGCTGGTCACTTCCCATTGTGGCTCACTCCCGACCAGGTGGCTATTCTTCCTATCTCAGAGAAGTACAACGAGTATGCTCAGGAGGTTAAGAAGTTCTTCGACAAGCAGGGCGTTCGCGCTGTTGTTGACGACCGCAACGAGAAGATTGGTCGCAAGATTCGCGACAACGAGCTGAAGCGTGTGCCTTACATGGTAGTGGTTGGCGAGAAGGAAGCCGCCGAGGGTCTCGTGTCAATGCGTAAGCAGGGTGGCGGCGAGCAGGCTACTATGACAAAGGAGGAGTTTGCTAAGCGCATCAATGATGAGGTGGCTGAGCAGCTCAAAGCCGCTGAGGAGTAAACGTTCAATTAACGTCTAATTAATGATATAATTAACGGATGAATTAACGGCTTAATTAACGAGTAATTAACGGGTAATTGACCGACATTAACGACAAAGCGAATAAACGGGTCGTTAATTGCGGTTAATTACCCGTTAATTTATCCGTTAATTTATCCGTTAATTATCCGTTAATTTATTTGTTAATTACTCATTAATTTATATTGTTACTTAACGAATTAACGAATAATTAACGACTTAATTAACGAGTAATTAACGGATAATTAACCGGCATTAACGACTATGTTTATTTTCTTTGTCGTTAATTGCGGTTAATTATCCGTTAATTAAGTCGTTAATTATATCGTTAATTTATCCGTTAATTAAGTCGTTAATTATATCGTTATTTTTTTTTTTTTTTTGATGCATTCCGCGCAAACCCCCTTCACCACGAACGACACGCTACGCGCCTCGAATCCTTCCGGCAACGTCACCTCCGGTACCTGCCCATCCCCCAGACAGAACGAGCGTTGGCACACTTCGCAGTAGAAGTGTGGGTGTTCTTCGTCGTGCTTACACGGTCCGTGGTGTTCGCACAGTTCGTAGTTGACGACACCCCGTCCGTCCTCGAAGGCATGCACCACGTCGTGGTCCAGGAACATAGAGAGCACACGGAATATGCTCGACCGTTCCATGGACAGCAGTCGGGTCTCCAGCGCCTTCAGACTCATCGGTTGATGGATGTCGTGCAGCGTCTTCAAAACAAGTATTCTGTTGGCGGTGGGGCGCACACCCTTGCTCGCCAGTAGGTCTATAATGTCGTTGGTGTTCATAATAAGATGTAAAAGTAATAAGAAATGTAGAAACAATGGCAAGGGCTTAACAATTTATAAGAAAAAGTTTTTAAAAATAATCTGCAATCTGCAATTATTGGGGAAATATCGGTGTAAGTGGTTGAAAGTCAGTGGGGTGGGGAATTGCAGTAGGGCTTGCAGTAGGATGGTCTACTGCAATGGGTCGATTAACGGATGATTAACGGCTTAATTAACGGATAATTAACCGGCATTAACGACCCGTTTGTTATCTTTGTCGTTAATTGCGGTTAATTACCCGTTAATTAGACCGTTAATTGTGTTGTTAATTATTCGTTAGTACACGTTGTTTTTAGCCCTCGTACACTTCGTACTAAGCCCTCGTACTCATCCTACTAAGCCCTTGTACACATAATACCAAGCCCTCGTACTCCATGTATCACGCCCTATGTATGCTTGCACGCGGATTGTTGTCACGTGCAAACGTTTGCACGTGCTTGCAGTAGGTGGCAGTAGATGGCAGTAGTCGTTGTTCTACTGCAATTCTCACAACCCTCAGCCTCTCAACGAGTTACGTGCCTCGGAAACCCACAAATTGCAGTATTGCAGTAGAAATCACAAAAAAAAATTTTTTTGTACGCTACGCATGGGCGACGCAAATAGACATGTGTGGTAATATGTTAATTGCCCATTTTGGTGCCTTATATAATAATGTGTAAATCACGCGAGTTGTCTTAATGTCTACAATTTTAGTCAAAATTTCGCCCTTTTACTTGTTTATTTTCCCCATTTATTAAAAAAGTTTGTGAAAAAGTTTGCGCATTCAAAACTTCTTATTACATTTGCAACCGAAAAAAAAGAAGCCGTGACGCATAGCAGTTGGTTGCGGACTAAAAACAACTCCCCCTCTGATAGACTAAAGGAGAGCTAAGCAAGAAAAGTAGAGATTACTAAGACAAACCTGATTACAAAAAAAGATAAACCGATTTTGACAACGTTCTACCTGTAAACTATTAGAGACAAATTACTGCGAAATAAATTATCTAAATCTAACTAAAACCAAAATTTATGGAAAATGTAAACCGACCATTGTTTCCTATGATTACGAAATCAATGGTGCTACCGTTTGCCGTAGGTATGTTGTTGTGCTCAAACAGCGCATCAGCAGCTAACGAATTGACACAGAATGTCAACGCAACAGCCCAGGGTCAGCACAAGACTCAGGTGACTGGTGTTATTGTAGACGCAAACGGCGAACCTCTCATCGGTGTAAGTGTTGTTGAAAAGGGTAATAAGTCCAACGGCGCTGTGACAGACGCTGATGGTAAGTACACTGTAAAAGTTTCTCCAAACGCAACACTCGTTGTTTCATACGTTGGCTACAAGACACAGGAAATCGCTGTAGCTGGCAAAAGCCTTGTAAATGTAACTCTTAAAGAAGATGCCGAGATGCTCAACGACGTTGTTGTCATCGGTTATGGTGTTGTAAAGAAGGCCGACTTGGCTGGCTCTGTTTCCGTTATGGACAACAAGGCATTCAAGGATCAGCCTATTACACAGGCATCTGACGCTCTCAACGGTCGTATGGCTGGTGTGAACGTTGTTTCAGACGGTATACCTGGTGGTTCTGTCAAGATTCGTGTACGTGGTTCTAACTCTATTACAAAGAGCAACGATCCTTTGTATGTAGTAGACGGCATGGTACGTGAGTCGGGTCTCGACGGCATCAACCCTGAGGACATCCAGAGCATGCAGGTGTTGAAGGATGCTTCTTCAACAGCTATCTACGGTTCGCGTGGTGCCAACGGTGTTGTTATCGTTACAACTAAGACTGGTGTTAAGGGCGAGAGCCGCATCACATTCGACGCTGCTTATGGCTTCTCGAATGCAACAAATTTGCCTAAGATGATGAGCACCAAGGATTATGCTCAGGCTCTTATCGACTATCATGGCAAATCAAAGAACGACGTTCAGGAATTCTTGGATGGCACAAATCCTGGTGTTGACTGGGTTGACGTAATGTTCCGCACTGGTCAGACACAAAACTATAAGCTCGTATTCACAAAGGGTACAGACGGTATGCAGGCATACGTTTCGGGCAACTATATGAAGCACGAGGGTACTCTTGAGGGTAGCCAGTATGAGCGCTATTCTGCTAAGGCTAACTTGAAGACCAACTTCAACAAGTGGCTTAACGTAACTGTTGACATCAACGCTTCGCGTGGCGTAGGTAAGGGTATTGCAAGCCTTCCGGGTACAACCGACAACCCATTGTGGATTGCCTTCAACTCATCTCCTGCAATGAACATGTATGACAAGTTCGGCAACTATGCACAGGATATGATTGGTACTATCGAGCCTAACGCATACGGTATGCTCGTAGGCAACCAGAGCGAGCGCCGCAACGACGTATTCAATGGTCATATCGACTTGCAGTTCAATATCCTCCCAGGCTTGACATTCACTACAAGCAACGGTGTTGACTATTTGAACCACACTAAATATACTCTTTCTTCTGGTAAGGTTTCGCGTACTGGACAGATTAACATGGGCAACAACAACGTACAGCGCACATTGCTCCAGTCTACCAACAACCTTACATATACCAACACATGGGGTAACCACCACCTTACAGCCACTGGCGTATGGGAGGCTACTAAGAGCACCACTACAAACATTGGTATCACAGGTTTGAACCTTATTACAGAGAACGTAGGCTGGTGGAATGTAGACAACGCACGCACTCAGAAGGCTTCTAACGGTTTCTCAGAGTGGACACTCCTCTCAGGTGTAGGTCGTGTAATGTACAACTTCGCCGACAAGTATATGCTTACTGGTACATTCCGTGCCGACGGTTCGAGCCGCTTCACCAACAACAAGTGGGGCTACTTCCCATCTGTTGCTGCTGCATGGACTGTGACCAACGAGAAGTTCATGGAGAATACACGCGACGTACTGAGCAACTTGAAGATTCGCGCAAGCTATGGTGTCATTGGTAACCAGGACATCACTCCGTACTCAACACTTGCAACGCTTCAGACAACCAATACATATTATGGAATTGGCAATCCTTCTGTAGGCTATCAGCTCCAAAAAATTGCTACTCCAGACATCAAATGGGAGAAGACAAAGCAGTTTGACCTTGGTGTAGACCTCGGTTTCTTCAACAACCGTTTGGAGGTGAGCCTCGACTACTTCAACAAGCAGACAAGCGATGCTCTCCTTTCTACAACAACATCTAACGCTCTCGGTGGCTTCAGCTATATGGCAAACCTCGGTAAGGTGGCCAATCAGGGTGTGGACATCACAGTGAATGCTCGCATCATCGAGACTAAGGACTTCCAGTGGCAGACCTCTATCAACGGTACATACTTGAAGAATGAGGTGAAGAAACTTACTGAAAAGCAGCCTGTTATCCACACTGGTAGCTTCCAGTCGGTAGTTGTTGAGCCTTGTATCATCAAGGAGGGCGAGGCCCTCGGTTCGTTCTTCGGACAAGAGTGGGCTGGCATCGACAGCGAGGGCTATGACACATACTGGTCGACAAACGAGGCTGGTGAGCGTGTAGCCGTTAGAAACCCGAAGGACTCAGACCGCAAGGTGCTTGGCAAGTCGACACCTGACTTCACACTCGGATGGAACAACACCATTTCGTACAAGAACTGGAGCCTCAATGCGTTCTTCAACTCAGCATTTGGCGTACAGCGTCTCAACGCTCTCCGCTTTGCTATGAACTCAAAGATTGGTAACTCTCGTATGTTCACTGACGCCGACTTCATCAAGGAGATTGGCAAGACAATGCCAGACCCGAACGTTGCTAACAACAACTACATCGGTGCTTCGTCTAAGTGGGTGGAGAATGCTAACTACTTCCGTTGCGAGAACATCACATTGGCTTATGATATGCCTAAGAGCATGACTAAGTTTGCTGATATCCGTTTGAGCTTCAGCGTTCAGAACCTCTTCACTATCACCAACTACAAGGGCTCTAACCCAGCTGGTTACAACGGTGGCGGTGATGCTACTGGCGGTATCGACTGCGGTTCTTACCCAACTCCGAGAACATTCACCTTCGGTGCAAGATTCAACTTCTAAACAATTAAAGGAAACATAAGTCATGAAAATTAATATATTACCGGGCTGCGTCCTTGCAGCTTCAATGTTGCTGACAACATCATGTAGCGACTTCCTAACAGAGGATCCTAAGGGACAGCTTACCAATGAGACTCTGTTCAAGTCAAAGTCTGACCTCGACCTTGCAGTTAACTCATTGTATTCAAATATACAGGGTTTCCAGTGCAACTCTAACACTATGATTGTACAGTGTATGGGTGACGACGTAACATCGACAACTGGTTCAAACAAGGCTGCTTATCTCTCGGCTGACGCTTTTGAGGCTCCTACAGACTTGAAGGGTGTTAACGAGCTTTGGAGCTGGTACTACAATATCATCAAGGCTTCGAACTATGTTATCGACTGCGCCAAGTTTATGAAGGCAGATATGTCTGAACTGGGCGAGCAGCTTGGACAGGCTTACTTCTGGCGTGCATACGCTTACTACGGACTTGTTCGCACATGGGGTCCTGTACCTATGTCTCCAGAGGAGGTTATCTCTGTTGACCTCAAGAACAATACAGACGAGATTCCTTTGGCATCAGTTGAGCAGTTGTACGATTATATCGTAGAGAGCTTGAAGGCTGCTGAGGCTTGCAACTTGCCAGAGACATATTCTGACTCTCCTAAGCATCTCGGTGATGCTAACGTATACGTTTCGGCACAGGCTGTTAAGTCAATGCTCGCTTCGGTATACATGTCAATGGCAGGCTATCCTCTCAAGAAGAGCGAATACTACGCACTTGCTGCTGACAAGGCTAAGGAAGTGGTTGATGCTGTAAAGACACGCAATGTACAGACATTGCTTGCTAACTGGAACAGCGTATATAGCTATGGCAACGACAACCACAACGAGTGTATCCTCGGCATCTACTACAATACCAACACTGGTAGCTGGGGTTGGGACGACTCACAGCTGACATGCTGCCATGTTCCCAGTTCATTGCCATGGGGCGGTTGGGGTGACTTCCTCGCTGAGCGCTATTTCTGGTCGAAGTATCCAGAAGGACCTCGTAAGGACGCTGTCTATGCTAAGACTCTCCTTGCCAAGGTTAAGAAGGGTGACGATGAAAAGCTCTACAACGTAAACTGGTGGGCTACTGTGGATGGCAAGCCTTACTACTCTAAGAAGGTGAAGAACGAAGAGGGCAAACTTGTTGAGGAGACAAATGCTGTATTCTCAGACTACCGTCCTATGTTCACAGGCTTCTCAGTAAATGCTGACGAAAAGGGCTCTCCGCTCAAGATTGATTTCGACTGCACCAAGCCTATCTATGCAGGCATGACTCTTGGCAAGCGCCATCAGCTCATCCGCTACGCAGAGGTGCTCTGCTGGTTTGCTGAGTCGGCAGCACGTTCAGGCAAGTACATCACTGAGGCTAAGGAGGCTTTGAAGCAGATTCGTTCACGTGCATACAGCGACCCAGCTGCTGTTTCAGCTATCGACGGTATGTCAAACGATCAGCTTGCTGAGGCTGCTTACAATGAGCACAGATATGAGGTAGCAGGCAACGTTCTTGGTATGGTTACATGTCGTGAGGACGAGTTCCGTATGGAGCGTCTCCAGGATGTATTCAACTACCGTGTTGGTCCTCAGAAGGATGTTCTCGTTCCTGCAGGTACTGTTACACACAGTATTGATGCTCAGGGCAATCCGTTCGAGTATACTCTGCAGGAAGACCTCGTTCTTCCAGAGAATATGGAGGTGACAGGTGTTTGGAAGGGTGAGAGCTCGGTTTACCACATCTATCCTCCTACAGAGGCAGAGCGCAACCCATACTTGAAGAGATAATACTCGCAGATTGTTTATGGATGACAATAAGCGAAATTAATATGACATAGAAGACGAAAGACAACAAGGAGCGATTCTTGTTGTCTTTTGTTTTTATTATGAAGAGGATAAAGTCGAGAGACGAAGACAACAATGTCAAGAGATAAGGACAACAACGTCGAGTGATAAGGACAACAACTTTAAATATTTGTGCGCCGTGCCAACCGGCACGGCTTGGAGGGAGAGGTCGTTAACAAGAATTATTAACGATAAAATTAACGGATAATTAACGATAAAATTAACGATTAATTAACGGGTAATTAACCGGCATTAACGACCCGTTTATTATCTTTGTCGTTAATTGCGGTTAATTATCCGTTAATTATCCCGTTAATTATCTCGTTAATTTCTCCGTTAATTATCTCGTTAATTATCCATTAATCAACTCTCATTATCGACCTCCCCTCCAAGCCGTGCCGGTTGGCACGGCGCACAAATCTCAAAAGTTGTTGACTTGTTGTCGACGTTGTCGTCTTCATCACTCGACATTGTCGTCCTAAAACCTCCACTTCACCTGCACATCCCCATCCGTTTTCCACGACCCCCGTATTTCCTGATACGAGCTTGATATCACATCCCTATCAAAGTATTTTGTTGTCCCAATCTTACCTATTATCACCAGGTTTGGCGTTATATTCCCCTTCATCCACAGCGCCGCCCTCATACCCTCGCCATAGAACATCGGGAACGAGAAGGAGTAGAGCATACCACGCTCATAGATGTATATGCGCGAGTTGTAGTCGTGCGTGTTGAAGTAGCCGACGCTGGCAGATGCGCTCATACGACTACCAGTATAACCCACCGACTGCGAGACCATTCCACCCTTACTATTCTCCTTGCCCACAGCATAAGCCGGGAATGTGGTGAGAGCACCGTCGAGTTGCGTCTTTGCCGTCCAATGCAAGCCACTATAGGCAAGAGCGAGGCGCATGCGGTGCTCCGTCTTGTCGATGAGCGAGGAGGTGGAGGCGTTGGGAGCAGAGTAGTCCTCTTGGCGTAGGCGCAGACGATAGCGAGCAGTGAGAGCCAGACGTGAGGAGAAAGCATAGGTGGTTTGCAGCATATTGTCCCACGAGTGAGACGCCGTCGACACCATGTAGCGAGCCCAAGGAAAATAGGCGAAGTCGGAATAGGCAAGGACGGAAAGACCGGAGAGAGGCGACCATGCAGCACCGAGATATATACCACTCTCGTTCTGCACCCTGCCACCATCACTAAACGACGAGGCGAAGAGCGAGTAGTAGCGATAGGAATAGTAGCGCTGAATGGCAGTGAGAGTGAGCGTAGATGAAGTCTTGAGCGACAAGGTGTTGAGCGTTGCAATGGCACCCTCGTTGTTGATGGCAGTCTCGCCGTTGGCACTGAGTCGATGGTTGGCATAACCATAGTCGAAGCTCGCGTTGTAGAAATTGTTGCCCGATGGATAGTAGCGTCTGAAGAGTTGTGAAGTGTTAGGCGAGAGGTCGCGGTTGTAGGTAGAATATAAAGCGTTGGCACCCAAATGAATACCCCATTGGCGCCAACGCAGTGAGGCACCAGTGGTGAATTGTGAGGCATTATGCTTGCGTTGCATCTCACTCAGAGTGCGGTGATAGCCCGTTTTCAGCAAAGTGCGAATCGTACCGTCGTCGTTGAGCGTAGCGTCAACCTTGCGGTAGGAGAGAAAAGTGGTGAGGTCGATGTGTTTGCCAAGCGCAAACGTAGCAGCCGAGCCTTGCAGATAATAGGCATCAGAGCGTGAGGAATTGGGCGAAATACTATTAGAAGGAGTGGCAAAGAGAAGCGAAGTGGTTTTGCCAAGTGTAAACCCCGTGTTCATCATCAGTCCCAATCCCATGCGAATCTTGTATTGTCCGAGTGCAAGCGTCTTTAAGCATCCCATCTGGCGAATCACAGCATAATAGGCATAATGGTCGTAGCCCATGCTGTTGCCAGCAGAGAAGAAAGGTTCGCCAGCATCCTGCGTACCCGTGAGTCCTATCTGCACATGTTTGCCATACTTGAATGTATAGCGCAACCAATGCTTATACTTATATCCGAGATAACCATTATGGTCGCCCTTGCGGTTGTAGAAAGGGATGCTTGCAGTAGCCACAAGTTCGTGTTTGCCATATTTCATGATGCTCTTGACATCTGGGAAGTGCTTGTTAGCGTCGGCATCACTGATGTAGACAAAGCAGCGAAGCAGTTGAAGACGCAGAGGATCGAGCGACTGAATCATGGCAAGTTCGCCGAGAGAGCGCAAGGGACGGTAGCGGTCGAGGTATTCGGTGAGCTCCTCAAGTTGGGATGCGCTGAGGAAAGACAACTGGCGGAGGTCGTCGTCAGTGGCGGAGTTGAGGTCGATGGGAGACGACTCAAGTTCGCACAGATGCTCGTAGAGGTCCTCAAGGTTGGATGCCTCGATGTCGTCGTAGTCGGTGAGACGGGAGAAATAATTGTGCCAGGGGCGAGGGGAGGGCTGGGAGTGGAGGGAGAGTGGGAGGAGGAGGGCGAGGAGAGAGAGAATGAAGGTTTTCATAATTAGGCTGATTTTATGATTAGTTGAAAGTTTTTTTAGTTGAGAGTTGAAAGTTGGTTTAGTTGAAAAGTGGAGAGTTCTGTAGAAATTACAGCATATCATAACTCTCAACTCTCAACTCTCAACTAAAACCTAACCCCTACGGTTTACTCTTTTTGCTCCTCTTTCTCCAGAAGAACAAGTCGGAGAACTTCGTGAAGTCCTTCTTCATTATCACACCCACGCCCTGCGTGTTGAGACTATTGCGAGTGAAGTAGCGGTCGTTAGTCTTGTTGTAGACATTGATAGCGAGGTTGCCGTTGGGGAACAGCAGATACTTTAGGTCGAAATCACCGATGAAACTTGTGGTGGCATTGTCGTTGTCGCGATAGCCAAACTGTCCGTTGAAGAGCAGGCGATTGTTGAGCATGCTGCCCGACAGTACACCCTCGTACTCTGCATTGTTGAAGCCCTCGGTGCCAGTGGAGATGTTGGCGCCGAAGTTCCAGTTGCTACTATTGATGACATTATTCAGCACACTGTTGAGCTGCTGACTGATGGTGCCACTGAGGAAACTCTGCATGGCAAGCGATGTCTGGCTATACTGCTGGTTTTCGCCAGAAGTAGAGTTGTTGTTCTGAGCCATGAAGCGTCCCACGGCAAGAAGATAGATAACCTGCTGATTCTTCTCCTCCTCGGCGTTGAGCAACGAGTACACCATCTGCTTCACATCGTTAGACATATTAGGCATGTCGAGGTCGAAGTCAACCTTAGGAGAGCTCGGATTGCCAGTGATATTCATCAAGCAGTTGACACGCACGTTGTTGTTGGTGAACGAACGACCGATGTTGAGGTCGGCAAGACTCACACTATTCAGAATGTACAGCGCCTTGAGATTGAGCGCAGCATTGTAGGGGTCGCCGCCAAACGATATGGTGCCACCCTTCTGGAAGAGGAAATCCTTCTTGATGATGTTCTGAATAGTGAGCTTGTAGACACCATGGTCGACAGTGTAGTTGCCGTAGATGTCGAACGAACCCTTATTAAAATAGGTGGCACGCAGCACACCGTCGCCATTGAGCGTGATATAGTCGCCCGTCTTCTCGTCCATCAGCAACTTCAGCGTAGCGTTGGGGTTGCAGTTGATGAGGAAGTTGAGGTGGATGTTGGTAGACAAGTCCACCTTCTTCTGCACCATGTCGTCGGAGTCGATAGAGTCGCCGTCGGTAGCCGAGCGCTCACGCCAACTGATGAAATCGCGCGAACCGATGCTCGACTGGTCGGCAACGTTGTAGACAAGGATGCTATTCTTCTCGGGTACAGCGTCGATGTCGATGACCACTTCGCCACTGCGACCCTTGATAGCACAGTCGCCCGTGACATAAGCAGTGCCGTAGAATGTGCCACCGTCGAACGTATGCGTGTCGTAAGCAAGCAGATTCTTAGCCTTGACATTGAGGTCGTAAGACAGGTTGGTGAGGTGTTTGTGATAGACACTGCCCGTCATTATGCCGATGTTGCCATTGCGGTCGTATATGGTGTCGCCCTTGAAGATGATTTCGTCGGGGATGAAAGTCACAGAGTCGTTTCGCAACCAATATGTAGTGTTGAGCGCAGTGAGTCGGGTAGAGCCGTTGACCACAGCCTTACCTACAAGATTGATATTGTTAAGCGGACCAACCACGTTCACCTTGCCGTCGATGTCGGCATCCACATTGTCCATGAACGAGCCACAGAAACTCTCCATAAACTCAGCACGAGTGCGGTGAGCGTCGATGGCAAGGTCAATATAGTTGTGTTTGGGCGACACATAGCCGTTGATGTCGGTGTGGCGCCCGTCGTCGTCTTGAGCCAAAGCGTCGATGTTGATGCGTCCCTCGTCGAAGTCGTAGTTGACATTAGCGAAGAGAGTGCCCATTCGACCCATCTCAAATTTGAAGTCCTTGACCTGAAGATTGGCAGCGATGAGAGGCTTGCCACTGAATGCGCCAGCCACACGAGCCTCGCCGGAAGCCATGCCGAAGAAGTCGACCGAGTGGAAATTGACAAGATTGAGAATGTAGCTAACGTCGATGTCGTTGAGAGTGACAAGCAGCGAGTCGTCGAGACTCTTAGTGGCAGAGCCGTTGATGGCAAGCATCTGATTGTTGTGACTGATGGAGAAGTCGTTGATTCTCAGATTGTTGCTGCTGTAGATTATGGTAGACGGCGATACATGCCAGGTGGTGTCGCCAATGGTGGCACGCGACTCAAGGATGTCGACATAAGCCGTAGACACACCCTCGTCGTCCTTGGCAAAGACAGTGCTGGCATTGATGACACCCTTGAGAGGATGGCGCTCGTTGTTGTGGAATCTTAGCGACGTCTTCAGACGATTGTCCGAAGCGCCAGCATTGAGATTGAGCGACAGATACTTGCCCTTCTTAGCCATCTTCTTGATGCGGATGTCAGCCTTGAGAGTGTCGCCGGGCGACTCGATGTTGATGAAAGCGTCACGGAATTCGTTGTCGCCATACTTGAAAGAAGGCACGTCACACCACAGATCTATCTTCTCCTTGTGGTCGTCCATCTCGCCGCTGATGTTGAGAGTGCGGTTGATTTCGAGAGGAATGCCCAGCAACTGCTTCATCCACTCGGTGTTGGAGATAGAGGCATTGATAGTGAAATCGTTGAGCTCCTTCTGCGGTTGGCGCGACAGTCCGGGGATAGTTGGCAGTTTGCTCGCCACCATATTGAGCACACTTCGGGCAAGCGTGTTGTAGTTGAAGTGACCATTGATGTCGATATTGCCAAAATCGCTGTCAAGACGTAGGAAATGGATGCCATCGTTGTAGCCCGTCTTGACATTCACATTATTAATGGTATAGTCGTTATCGGGGCTATGAAGGGCAAAGTCCTGAATCAGAACAGAGCCATCAGCATTGTTGAGCGAGCTGCCCTTGATGTCGCACAGAATCTTGCCCGAGAAGGTAGTCTGCTGCCATTTGTTGGAAAGCAGCAGAGTGTGAGGCTCAAAATGCTTGATGTCTGTGTCGATTTTCAGTGTAGGCAGAGCTGAACGGCGGTTGAGCATACCACTGGCAGTGATTTGCACGTTAGGGTCGTCGATAGCAATCTTGCCCTCAAGCAGCTTCTTGCAGTAGGAAGCGTCGAGATTGACGTCCTTATAGTTGTAGCCATTAAACTGGAAATCGTATATGCGACCCGATGCAGCAATGTTGTCTTTGCCGCTGCCCTTGACATTAAGATTGGCAGACAGGTAGCCCAACTTATTGTTGGCGAGCAAGTTGCCGATGTTGAAATTGCGAGTTTCTACATGTCCCGACATAGTAGAATTGTGCTTGTTGGCAGCCAGACTGACACTGCCCAAACCACAACGCACATTGCCTTTGGCAACAATATCAGTCTTGTTGCCCCCAGCATAGCCAGTGATATTGATGTCGCCCAAGCGAGATAGAATCTCAGGTGCATCCTTCTTGGTGAATGTCTTGACGTAAGAGAGGAGCGCTTCTTGCTTGACAGTCAGCGCTTTAAGGTCGAGCGACCATGCCGTGCGCTCGGTGAAATCCCTGACATTGCCATTGGCAAGTAGCGAGAGACTGTTGTCGGCAGAGTGCAGGGCGATGCGATTGAACATGACAGACGAGCCAGTGCCGTTGAAGTCGGCATCCAAGGACAATGGCGACTTGATATTGGCAGCCTCTGGAACAAGCCCAGCAAAGTCGGAAGGAGTGATAGACTTAGCCTCCACTTTGCCATTAAAGAGCATAGTGGGGCGCTGAATCTTGCCCTCCTTGGTCTTGAAAGAAGCCGTAACAGAGGGAATGTCGATAGAAGTGGAAGGAAGTTCGAGGTGGAAATTCTCAAGATGAGCACCATTGGGACCATAGATGGCGTGCATAGAGAGCGACTTGAGGCGGAATCCACAACGCTCGTCAAAGGCAATGCGCTTAACTCGAACGTTGAGAGAGTCGTCGGTGAGTCGGTTGAGAATGACATGCACGCTGATATTGCGGGTGTCGATGTTGTCGGTAGAGAATTTGGAAGAAGACGAGGCATGCGACAGGACACGATAGCGCACGGCACCATTGCGGATAATAAGCGAATTGATTTGCAAGTCGAGTGGTGTCTTCTGCTTGGTAGTGTCCTTAGAAGTCAATGAGTCGACGACAAATTGGAAGTTGGGTTTGGCATCGGCAGTGGTCTTATAGAGGTCGGCTTGCAGACCAAAGAATTGGGCAGACGTAATCTCTATCTGTCCATTGGCGAGCGCCAATATGTTGATTTTCACCGAAATACGCGACACGCGGAGCATAGGCTTGCCATGCTGGTCGAGCATCTGCGAATCGTCGATGATAAGACGATTGATGAATCCCAGGTCGACGCGTCCCACGTTGACCTGAGTGCCGAATTTCTGGCATAAGGCATCAGCCACACACCCCCCGATAAAACTCTGAATAGCCGGGATATGCAGCATTATAATGACAGCCATGTAGAGACCAATCAAGGTCCAGATGGTAATATTTATTAAACGTTTGAACACGTGCGAAAACTAATTATTGTACTTCTTGCAATGAAACAGACATACAAAATTACGGAAAATCATTGAGATTGGCAAATCTAAGGGGTAAAAACACAGATGACATTAATAATTAATGTCTTTTATTCCTTTAATTCACGAATTATTGTTAATTTTGTAGGCAACTTTGCGACCGTCATAATTCGCCGTGTTGTAATGTTTGATTTGAGAGAAAAATTCTTATTATTTTAATATATTTATGGCAAATGTAATTAAGTTACGTAAGGGTTTGGACATCAACCTTAAGGGAAAGGCTGCCGAGCAGAAATTCCCAGTGAAGGCTGCTGCCCAGTATGCCCTTGTACCTGACGACTTTGTAGGCATGACCCCGAAGGTGGTAGTCCGCGAGGGCGACCGCGTGAAAGTGGGCGAAGCTCTGTTTGTCAACAAGAAACAGACAGACGTTAAGTTCGCTTCACCCGTGAGTGGAGTGGTGCAGGCAGTTGTCAGAGGCGACCGCCGCAAGGTGTTGCGCGTTGTCGTAGAGGCTGACTTGGATCAGCAGTATGTTGACTTCGGTCAGAAACAGGTGGCTTCGCTCGACGGCGATGCTGTAGTTAAGGCTCTGCTTGAGGCTGGCTTGTTCGGCTACATCAACCAGCTGCCCTACGCCGTGTCAACAACTCCCGACCAGAAGCCGCGTGCAATCTTTGTGAGCGCATTGCGCGACATGCCGTTGGCAGGCAACTTCGAGTTTGAACTAAAGGGCAACGAGAAGGACTTCCAGACCGGTTTGACAGCATTGTCGAAGATTGCTAAGACCTATCTCGGCATCGGTGCACAGCAGACAAGCTCGGCGCTGACATCAGCCAAGGACGTAGAGGTGAACGTTTTCGACGGACCATGTCCGGCAGGCAATGTGGGTGTACAGGTGAACAACGTCGCTCCAGTGAACAAGGGCGAGGTGGTTTGGACAGTAGACCCGACAGCTGTTATCTTCTTCGGTCGTCTGTTCAATACAGGCAAGGTGGATTTGCGTCGTCTTGTAGCAGTGGCAGGTAGCGAAATCAACAACCCAGCTTATGCAGAGGTGGTTGTAGGTCAGCCTATCGCAAGTCTGCTCGAGGGCAAACTCGCAAAGAAGGACCACGTGCGCATCATCAATGGCAATCCATTGACAGGTCGTAAGTGTACTATAGAGGACTATGTAGGCGGTCATACATCCGAGATTACAGTGATTCCTGAGGGTGACAACGTAGACGAGATGCTGGGCTGGATACTTCCACGCACCAACGACTTCTCTGTCAACCGCAGTTATCTCTCATGGCTCTTCGGCAAGAACAAGGAATATAGCCTCGACGCACGTGTCAAGGGTGGCGAGCGCCACATGATTATGAGTGGCGAGTATGACAAGGTGCTGCCGATGGACATCTATGGCGAGTATCTTATCAAGGCAATCATCGCTGGCGATATCGACCGCATGGAGCAGCTTGGCATCTATGAGGTGGCTCCAGAGGACTTCGCATTGGCTGAGTTTGTAGACTCGTCGAAGCTCGAACTCCAGCACATCGTGCGCAAGGGACTCGACATGCTCCGCAAGGAGAATGCATAACAATTAATTTAATTACAAAGAGAAAGTATGAATTTTCTAAGAAAATATCTTAACGACATCAAGCCAAACTTCGAGCCAGAAGGAAAGCTCCACGCCTTCCGCAGCTTGTTCGACGGCTTTGAGACTTTCCTGTTTGTACCCAACCAGACATCCAAGACCGGCGTGAACATCCACGACGCCATCGACTCGAAGCGCATCATGAGCTTCGTGGTGATAGCCTTGCTCCCGGCATTGCTGTTCGGTATGTACAACGTGGGATTCCAGAACTATAAGGCAGCAGGCGCTCTTGCCGATGCTTCGTTCTTCTCAATGTTCATCTACGGAGCATTGCAGGTGCTTCCTAAAATCATCGTCAGCTACGTTGTAGGTCTCGGCATCGAGTTTGCCTGGGCACAGTGGAAGGGCGAGGAGATTCAGGAGGGCTTCCTTGTTTCGGGTATCATCATCCCATTGATTATCCCTGTGGGCTGCCCGTTGTGGGCACTCGCTATCGCTGTTGCCTTCGCCGTAGTTATCGGTAAGGAAATTTTCGGCGGTACAGGTATGAACATCTTCAATGTGGCACTTGTTACACGTGCGTTCCTCTTCTTCTCATATCCTACAAAGATGAGTGGTGACGCTGTATGGGTGGCTAATGACACTATCTTCGGACTTGGCAACACTCTGCCCGACACATTCACTTGTGCAACACCGCTTGGAGAGATTGCACAGGGAGCATCCGTAAATGGCAGCCTCTGCGACATGATTACAGGTCTGATCCCTGGTTCTATCGGTGAGACAAGCGTCATCGCTATTGCTATCGGTGCCGTTATCTTGCTTTGGACAGGCATCGCTTCATGGCGCACAATGCTCAGCGTATTCGTAGGTGGTGCTGTAGCAGCATACATCTTCGAGGCTCTTGGCATGACTCCTATCGCATGGTATGAGCACATCGTATTGGGTGGCTTCTGCTTTGGTGCTGTATTTATGGCTACCGACCCTGTAACATCGGCTCGTACACAGTGTGGACAGTTCTACTACGGTGCCATCATCGGCATCATGGCTGTCATCATTCGTGTTATGAACCCTGGTTATCCAGAGGGAATGATGCTCGCCATCCTCTTCATGAACATGTTCGCTCCACTCATCGACTACTGTGTAGTACAGAAGAACATCTCTAAGCGAATGAAACGTTTGACCAACAAATAACATTATCGGAATATGGAAGAAACAAAGAAGAAGGGACTGAACACCAGTTCAAATCTCTATACAATCGGATATTCTGTCGTTATCGTAGTTATCGTTGCGTTCTTGCTTGCATTCGTGTCTTCTACACTTAAGCCGCAGCAGGACGAGAACGTGGCTCTCGACAAGAAGAAGCAGATTCTCGCTGCCCTCAACATCCGTGACATCGACGGAGCTGAGGCTACAGATAAATATAATAAGGTGATTACTGCCGACAAAATCATCGACCGCAACGGAGAGGTGATAGAGCAGGGCAAGCAGGGCGGCACAGAGGCTGGTTTCCTCTGCAACAGCGCTTCTACCAAAGAAGGTCGTCTGGCTGTCTATGAGTGCAACGTTGACGGTGAGACAAAGTATGTCATCCCCGTTTACGGTATGGGTCTCTGGGGTGGCATCAATGGCTACATTGCTGTGAATGCCGACAAGCAGACTGTATACGGCGCCTACTTCAATCACGAGGGTGAGACCGCAGGTCTTGGAGCCGAAATCAAGGATTCGCGTGTTTGGCAGGACCAGTTTAAGGGCAAGCACATCTTTGCTGATGGCAAGCAGGGCGTAGCTCTCTCGGTAGTAAAGAAGAACGAGGTGAACGACCCTACAACACAGTGCGACGCCGTGACTGGTGCTACACTTACTTGTAATGGTGTGAGCGAGATGCTCCACACTTGCCTCGGTGAGTATACAAAATTCTTAACATCTAAATAAGGAGGAGGAAAAAGATTATGAGTTTGTTTTCAAAAGAGAATAAGGCTGCATTCACCAATCCTCTGAACCTCGACAACCCTATCCTCGTACAGGTGCTCGGTATCTGCTCGGCTCTCGCCGTGACATC
>CAKPST010000045.1 GCA_934183355.1 uncultured Prevotella sp. | reverse complement strand
ACAATATCCTCGGCACAAAAGAACGAGAGACAAGATATGCCTCAGATTACATATTCGACAAAAGCAGTTTCAAGGACGGTCGCCGCATCAGCCTCTTGGTGAGATATACATTTAAAGACAAAAAGCGCTATAAGGGCGAAAGTGCTGCAAGTGAAGAAATGGATAGATTATAAATCTCTCTCAATATATGGTTCCGCAACAAAGCGGAAAATAAAATTCTGTGTGATGGCGTTTGCCAATATTTTCCAATGGGCAAACTTCATCCACAGATTTTTTTAGTGAGTTTCTCTCGTTAAAAAATATGTATTTCTTTGTGTGTCACATAAATTATTGTATTTTTGCATACGAAAAGAGTTGTTTGACAAGCAAACGTATGCAAATTGCAGAAATTAGAACCGTTGCCAAATCATTACCTCCATTCAGGTGAGAAACTCATAAATAGCTCATTTTAAGCTATTCAGCAGATTTTAGCGTAATTTTTTTAGAAAACATCCACATCCGCAATACAACTCTTACTTGAATGAAAACAAATTCAAAAAGTTTAAGATTGAGTTTGGTAATATCGTTTGGGGAAAGAATTGGGATTTAATTTTCCCAATAGATAAGCTATATGCTGGCGTTTGCTGCTAAATAATATTCAAGGGTCTATATGCCACGATGAAAAGGTGGCGTATAGATCCTTGATTATTTATTTCAGGATAAAGGATATATGCATTAGTGGTAAAGTCCTAAGCTTATTACGTTGCCGAAGGCGGCGAAAATTAACGAATAAATTAACGAATAATTAACGGGTAATTAACCGGCATTAACGACTCAGTTTTTTTCTTTGTCATTAATTGCGGTTAATTACCCGTTAATTTATCCGTTAATTATATCGTTAATTAGACGTTAATTTACACGTTAATTATAGCTTTATTTCTTCACTGTGCGACGCGCAACCTTCTTTGCTGGTGTGAGCTTCTTAGCCGGCACCACCTTCTTGGCAGTTGTCTCCTCAGCCTTTTTATCCTCAGCCTTCTTCTCCACCTTCACTACCTCAACAGTGAAGATTAGTGTTGAGTAAGGCTTGATCTGACCTGCGCGGCGAGCACCATAGGCGATGTTCTGCGGGATGTAAAGCTCCCACTTGCTACCCTCAGGCATCATGCAGAGAGCCTCTGTCCAACCCTTGATCACCTGTGTAGGACGGAATGATGTGGTGTTAGGGTTGCGCTTGTAGCTGCTGTCAAACTCAGTGCCGTCGATGGTGTGACCCTCGTAGCGCACTGTCACCTCGTCGTCCTTGCCAGCCACGGCACCCTTGCCCTCGGTGATGACCTTATACTGGAGTCCTGAAGGCAGTGTAACGACGCCAGGAGCCGAAGCGTTATTCTTGAGCCAAGCCTCGTTGTCAGCCTTGTAAGCCTCCTCTGCCTTCTGCTTAGCAGTCTGCATGGTGGTCTCGAAGTAGTGGTTGGCAGCGTCCAAGTTCATCACTGCTGTGTCGCCGAGAACGGCGGCGATGAATCCCTCGTTGAATGTGAGGCTGTCGATGGTGAGAGCCGAGCCCTTCACGTCGTTGCTCACGTTGGGATAGATGCGTGTCTCAAGCATCTGGGCTATCTGCAGTCCGGCATTGTGGGCGACAAACTGCTTGTCGTTTTGGCGAGCGATGCCCTCCTTCAGACCCTCTACAAACGACTGGATGTTGGTAGAGTCGACACCAAACTGCTGCTTAACGTAGTCCATAAGACCACGAGTGGTGAACATACCGGCAGCATAGCTCAGCGAGTCGCTCTGGCTGATGAGCTGCACGGGGGCAGGCTGCTCCACACGAGCTGCCTTCTTCTGCTTCTTGTCTTTCTTGGCTGGGGTGGCTGCAAACACCGATGCCGAGAACAATACGGCAAGGGCTAATACTAAAGATTTCTTCATTGTTGTCATTATATTAAAACAGGGCGGCCTTTGTGGGGTCGCCCTATGTTTGTTTTATGTTGATTACTTGCCTCCAACGCTGATAAGTTCAATCTTGAACACCAGTGGAGAGTAAGGCTTAATCTGTCCCTGCTCACGCTCGCCATAAG
The DNA here is from genome assembly GCA_934183355.1 of uncultured Prevotella sp. GTDB lineage: Bacteria > Bacteroidota > Bacteroidia > Bacteroidales > Bacteroidaceae > Prevotella. Next base: position 17,973 of record CAKPST010000045.1, on the reverse strand, counting down.
CAAGCTCCTGAGGAATATATACTTCCCACACTGAGCCAGCAGGCATGTGAACGAGAGCCTCTGTCCAACCCTTGATCACCTGGTTGGCACGCAGAGTAACAGCCTCGCCACGCTTGTAGCTGCTGTCGAATACAGTGCCGTCGATGAGACGACCCTCGTAGTTGACCTTAACTACAGATGTGTCCTTAGCCATAGCGCCAGAACCCTCCTTGATAACCTTGTACTGAACACCTGAAGGCAGAGTCTTCACACCCGGCTTCTTGGCGTTGGCAGCCATCCAGTCCTCGCCCTTCTTCTTGAGCGGACCATACTGCTCCTCCATGTGCTTAGACTTGATAGTCATCATCTTCTCCTGGGCCACCTGGCTTGCCTGCTCTACAGTCATCAAGCCCTTCTTGCCCTTAACGCCCTGCACGAAGCCAGCCATGAATTTCTTCAGAGAGATAGTCTTGGTAGAGTCGTCGCCGAAGAGTTCGTGGTTGATGCCCTTCATCATGCGGTTGCTAATCTGCTGACCAATCTGTATACCCATATAGTAGGCAGCCTTCTTCTTGTCGTCGCCGGCGTTGGCACCCTCGTTAAGACCCTTGATGAAGGCGTCGAGATAGGTGGTGTCGATTTCCGACTGTGCAAGATACTGCTTCAGACCCTGAGTCTGAGCCATACCCATGGCGTAAGACAGGGTGTCTACGTCATTCTTGAGACTCGGCTTCGATGAAGACGAGTTACCGCAAGAAGCCACGAGGCTTGCAGCGGCGATAGCCATAGCGGCTACGAATGTGAATTTCTTCATTTGTGTTTATGTCTTGTTGTTTTGTTTTATCCTTGTTGCTTAGATCACCTTGATAAGCTCTACGTCGAATACGAGCGCTGCGAACGGAGGAATAGCCTGACCTGCGCCACGCTCACCGTAAGCGAGCTGATAAGGGATAAAGAAGCGATACTTAGCACCCTCTGACATGAGCTGTACGCCCTCTGTCCATCCTGCGATGACACCGTTGAGAGGGAATGTAGCGCTCTCGCCGCGCTTGTAGCTGCTGTCGAACACTGTGCCGTCGATGAGACGACCCTCGTAGTGGCACTCCACTGTGTCCTCGGCTGTAGGCTTCTTGCCGCTGCCCTCGTTGAGCACCTGGTACATCAAACCTGAAGGCAGAGCCACTACGCCCTCCTCCATAGCCTTCTCAGCGAGCCAAGCCTCACCCTTGTCCTTGTTATCCTTGTACTTCTCGGCTGTAGCCGCACGCTGCTTAGCCTCCTGCTGCTGGAAGAATTCTGTCACAATGGTCTGCGCTTCCTGGTCGGCAATCTTTGGTTCCTCGCCTGCGAGGATGTCCTTAATGGCCTGTGCGAAATCGTCGATGTTGAGGTCTTCTGCTCCCATCTGTGCGAGCTGACGGCCAATGCCGAGACCCAAAGCGTAACTAAGTTTGTTCATAATCTCTTTTTAACTGTTGTGTATGATTAATTTATTTATTTTCTTGTCTTGTTTTAAATCCGTGCAAATTTACTACTTTTATCTGACATTCCGTTGATATTCAGAAAAATTTGCATTACTTCTTGTTTTTCTTCTTGTCTGTCTTGGGCTTCTTGTCTGCCTTTGGCTCGTCGGTAGCTGCCATCTTTTGGCTCTTCTCCAGTTCTTCCTTCGACGGGCGCAGCAGTTTGGCATACTCCTCGGCATTGTCGAGCAGGCGCATAGCCTCAGCCATCTGCTTGTCGTAGCGCAGCGAGTTCTCGATGGCGCCTCGCTCGAAGTAGTAGGCTGACATGAGGTCGGAGGCTATCATCTCCTTTATCTTCTGCTTGTTGTACGAATAGTCGAGGTCTTTGGCTATGTTGTGCTTGAGTTTCTTGGACAGAGCCTCAAACTCTGGCTTAGCGTCGTCGTAGTAGCCCTCGAAGCGAGCCAACTTCTCCAAGTCTTTGAGATATTTCTCGCTCACCTGGTCGTAGGTGAATCCACTCTTGATGACAAGCTGCTTGAATTGCTCGTAGTCGGCGTCCGAAAGTTCAAACTCCGATGGCTTTGCCACCGTGGGATGCTTGGCTATATAGTCGATTTCGTAGTTGAGCATGATGTCGGTGGTGTCCACACGCGAGAGATAGAAGGCTATGTTGGGCAGCGAGTCGGGCTCCACCTCTACGTCGGGCTTGATGCCGCCGCCGTCGCGAACGATGCGTCCGGCAGCCGTGCGATATTCGCGTGTGAGCGAGTCGGCAACCTCTTGTGCTACATATCCATTTTCGGTGTGCTTATACTTGCGTGCCTGTATGCAGCGACCAGAGGGGATGTAGTATTTGGCAGTGGTCAGCTTGAGCTTGCCGTTGTATGGCAGAGGCACGTCAGGCACCTGCACAAGTCCCTTGCCATAGGTGCGTGTGCCAAGCACCACGGCTCGGTCGAGGTCTTGCAATGCGCCACTCGTTATCTCGCTGGCACTCGCTGTAGCCTCGTTGACGAGCACCACGATGGGCATGACGGTATCGAGAGGTTCGACGGTGGTGTTGAATATCTGGTGGGCCTTGCTCACCTTGCCACGCATCTCAAGCAGCTGCTTGCCCTTGGGGATGAACATATTGAGTATCTGTATAGCCTCTTGCACTGAGCCACCACCGTTGCCACGTAGGTCGAGCACAAGTCCTTTCATGCCCTGTCCCTTGAGGTCGATGAATGCACGGCGCACGTCCTTGGCGCTGTTCTCCACAAACTGGTTGTAGTTGATGTAGCCGATGCCATTCTTCTGCATACCATAATAAGGCATGTAAGCCATCTGTATGGCACGGCGCTGCACCTTGAGCGTGAGTTTCTTGCCCGTAGACGGACGTAGCACCTTGAGCACCATCGTTGTGCCAACGTCGCCGCGCAGGTGGTCGGACACGTATGCCGTGGTCTTGTCCTCCATCGACTCACCGTCGATGCTCAGAATGATGTCGCCCTTCTTGAGTCCAGCCTCAGCAGCAGGCATTCCCTCATAAGGTTCGTTGATGACTACACGCTTGCGTGTGAAGCTATAGCTGATGACCGAGCCTATGCCCGCATACTTGCCAGTGAGCATCTGCTTGTATTCGCCAGCCTTGTCCTCGGGATAGTACTCGGTATAGGGGTCGAGCGAGCGCAACATAGCCCTGATGGCTGTGCCAACCGCATTGTCGGCATCGAGCGTATCGACATACATAAGGTCGAGATTGCGGTATATGGCGTTGAACACGTCGAGATTGCGTGCTACCTTGAAGTTGTGGTCGCTGCTGTTCTGCGCAGCCGCCGTGAGCGAGAGCGCAGCCAGAAGGCATAAGATTAATTTACGCATATTATGAGTTTTGAATATTTAGAGATTTCTTGACTATTGCAGCATGGCATCTATCTGGCACACTTCCACTGCCTCCTTCACATCATGCACACGCAATATCGAAGAGCCCTTGGCAAGGGCGATGGCATGGAGAGCTGTGGTGCCATTGAGCGAGGTGGTAGGGTCGCCACCCACCAGGCGGAATATCATGCTCTTGCGCGACACGCCAGTGAGCACGGGCAGCCCGAGTTCGTTCAGTCGCTCGGCATGCTTCATTATCTCGTAGTTCTGCTCCAGAGTCTTGCCGAAGCCATAGCCAGGGTCGAGGATGATGTCCTTGGCACCCAAGTCGCGCAGACGCTGCACTTCAGCAGCAAAGTTCATCATCATCTTCTCAAGTGTAGGCTGCACCGACATCAGTATGTATGGCACACCAAGTCGTGCCACCGTCTCAAACATGTCGCCCTCCTCGTGAATAGGAGTGTCGACGATGCCAGTGAGTCCGCCCTCAGACACATCGTTGATGATGTCGGCTCCAAACTCCTCGATGCAGCGTCGAGCCACCAACGGACGATAAGTGTCGACACTAACGATGGCGTCGGGCTGTTCGCGGCGCACTATGGCGAGAGCGCGGCGCAGGCGATCGGTCTCCTCCTCCATGCTCACCTCCATAGCTCCAGGGCGTGTGGAGAAGGCACCCACGTCAATCATCTTGCCACCTTCGGCTATAATCTGGTTGGCGCGGTCGGCTATTTCGGTTTCCGACTGCTTGCGGCTGCCCGAGTAGAAAGAGTCGGGAGTGGCGTTGAGTATACCCATAACCATTGGGCGCGAGAGGTCAACAAGTTTGCCCCTCACGTTTATTGTATATTCCATATTGTTATATTATGTATTGTTTGAAAGCACAAATTACGCAATAATTATTGAGACTGCCAAATTATTGCTGCCTTTTGTAGGCAAGTGTCAAGTGAAAAAACGATAAAAATAGCGCAAGCAGAGTTTTTTACGAACTAAAATTGTACTTTTGCATAGCAGTAGGCAACGCAACAGTATTAACAAAAAAACCAAAACACTAATTATGTTTGAATTTGGAATAAAAGACATTATCGACGTGTTTCTCGTCGCCCTGATGCTCTACTATATCTACCGTCTGATGAAGGAGAGCCGTTCGCTCAACGTTTTCTACGGCATCATCGTGTTTGTTGTGGTGTGGCTCTTTGTGAGTCAGGTGATAGAGATGCGCCTGTTGGGAGCCATTCTGGACAAGTTGGTGTCGGTGGGAGTCATCGGACTCATCGTGCTCTTCCAGGAAGAGATACGCCGATTCTTGTATTCGCTGGGCGCTCATCAGCGTTTTAAGGCTGTGGCTCGATTCTTCTTTGTGGGCAAGGGCAAAGCCGAAACCGTGGACAAGGAGACCATCATGCCCATCGTCATGGCGTGTATGGACATGTCGCGTGGCAAGGTGGGAGCACTCATCGTCATTGAGCGCGGTGTACGTCTTGACGACATCGTGGACACTGGCGACCTGATTGATGCTCGCATCAATCAGCGACTCATCGAGAACATATTCTTCAAGAACTCGCCACTGCACGACGGAGCTATGGTCATCACTGACAAGCGAATTAGGGCAGCGGGATGTATTCTGCCCGTGAGCCACAATCATGATATTCCCAAGGAACTCGGTCTGCGCCACCGTGCCGCACTGGGCATATCACAGGACAGCGACTGTATTGCTGTAGTGGTGTCGGAGGAGACGGGCGGCATATCGGTTGCCATCAAGGGTACATTCCAGCTACGCCTGTCTGCCGAGAAGCTTGAGAATATCCTGTCTAAAGAAATGAATTTTTAGTTTGTATTCTTGCCCTCTTTGCCAAGTCGCAGATAGAGCTGATACATTGAGGCGATGAATATTGCCGTAGATGCCAAGAGGTTGCACCACACATATTTCATCTCGCCACCATATATATCGACGAGTGTCTTGTCGGCGAGATTGGGCAACAAGCGGCACATGGCATAGGCTATGGTGTTGTTGGTGAGGTGGAAGACAATGCCTGGCACAAGACTGCCCGAGCGCTGATACATCCAGCCGAGCAACAGTCCCATGACAAAGGCGTTGACACCCTGCACCATATTGGCATGAACGACACCAAACAGGGCTGCTGTGAGCACTATGGCATACCAATGCTTGCCCTTGCCGAAGGCTTGCTGCAAGCGGCGCTGTATGGCTCCACGAAATACCACCTCCTCGGCAATAGGCGCAAACACGCCGATGGCAAGATAGCCCAAGTCGTGCTGCATTATCTGACGAAACATCTCGTTGAGCTTGTCGGGCATACGCAGTCCGCACTCATCCCACAGGAAGGAGAGTGGCGACGTGGCACCGACAGCCAAACACACCACCCAGAAGAGTGTAAACCAAGGACGAGTGTTGATGTACTTGCCACTGACGGGAGCCCAATGGCGCCATACGAACAGTCCGATGGTGAGCAGACTGCTGATGATGGTGGCAATGATAGTCATCATAGCCGTGATAGTGCGTGTCTGACAGATGAGGAGCATGGCTCCATTGACCACCATCTGTACGAGCACGAACACGACGAGATACCACGCCGTGTCGAGAAGTGTGCGTTTGTTCATACTTGTTCTATGTCTTTTTTAAGTTGAATCTTTAGTTGTTCCACCGAGTCGAAGCGGCGTTCGTCACGCAGACGGCGCACAAACTCCACACGCAGGCGGCGTCCGTAGATGTCGCCCGAGAATCCGATGATGTGAGCTTCGAGTGTCAGTTGATGGCGTTGGAACGTAGGATTGGTGCCGATGTTCATCATCGCCTTCATCCACTCGCCGCCCTCAATGCTCACTCTGACGGCATAGACGCCAGTCTGAGGAATGAGTTGTTCGGTGCAAAGTGGCACTATATTGGCTGTAGGGAAGCCCAATTTGCGTCCCTCACGAAATCCATGAGCCACGGTTCCCTCTATGGCATAGGCACGACCGAGGCAGCGTTCAGCCTCAACGACGTCGCCCTCGGCAAGCAGTCGGCGTATCAACGACGACGACACACGCAGTCTGTCGATGTCTATCGGCGTGTTCTGCACCACGTCCATGCCCATCTCGCGTCCATAACACACGTAGTCGTCAAAGCCTTCGGCACGATTGTGACCGAAGCGATTGTCGTAGCCAGTCATCAGACAAGCCACACCAAGGCGGTCGTGCAGCACTTGCTGCATGAAGTCGCGAGCTGAAAGTCGAGCCATGTCCATGTCGAAGGGCAGCACCTCAATGCGGTCGGCACCCGTCTGGCGCAGTAGTCGTAGTTTTTCGTCGGCAGGGGTGAGCAGCTGCGGCACATAGTCGGCATGCACCACCTGTCGCGGATGCTTGCCAAAGGTGATGACAAGCGACTCCAGTCCTGAGGCATGAGCCATGTCCACAAGTCCACTTATCAGATATTGATGACCGCGGTGTACTCCGTCGAAGAATCCTATCGTGGCGCAATATCGTCTATTCGGCATCTCCATCTTCAGTTAGTTTATTAAACTCCCACTTCAGCCATTCCACCCCCGATGTCTCGTGTAGTGTGCTAATGCCCATTTGTGCGGCAGCCTGTATGTTTGCCTCAAGATCGTCGACAAACAGTGTCTCCTCTGCCTTGATGCCTGCCTGGCGCAGTGTCTGGGCGAATATCTCGGGGTCGGGCTTAGCAAGGTGCATCTCATAAGAGAGGAATATGCGTTCAAAATAGTCGTCGGCTTGCTTGCCGAGGAGTGTGAAGAGATGGTCGCGGCAGTGCTCCCAGTGCATGATATTGGTATTGGAGAGCAGGAATATGCGGTAGCCAGCATCCTTCAAGGCTTGCAAGCGCTCCAGTTTGCGAGCTGGTATCTCGGTGAGCAGTTGGTTCCATGCCCACACAATGTCGGCGTCGGTCGTGTCGGTGAGTGACAGGCGGCGCACCTCGTCGCAGAACTCCGATTGCGAGATACGGCCCAGTTCGGTGTCGAGGAAGAGGTCCTCAGTGCGGTGCTCCTCGACGTATGAGGCGAGGACGCCGCAACCAACATGACGGAAGGCGTTGATGCAGCGCTGAGGGTTGAGCCCGACGAGAACACAACCAAGGTCAAAAATTATATTCTTTACATTCATGATTTCTTTGCGATAAGAAAATTGACGAATAATTAACGGTTAAATTAACGGTTAAATTAACGGTTAATTAACGGGAATTAACGACCTTGTTTTTAAGTAGTCGTTAATGCCGGTTAATTATCCGTTAATTATTCGTTAATTAAGCCATTAATTATTCGTTAATTAAACTATTCATTATTCGTTAATTAAACTATTCATTATTCGTTAATTAAACTATTCATTATTCGTTAATTAAACTATTCATTATTCGTTAATTGAACGGTTTATTAATCTCCTACAGACTACGTCTTGTCGGTATCCACGCCGCCACCCATCCTATGAGCAGCACCGTGACGAACACCACAGCCACATCACCATAGTGTACGCTGACCGGATAGGCATTGACGACAAACGAGCCAGCGGTGTCGCCCATGTGAACGAAGCCAAACTCCTGCTGAAGCCAGCACAAGAGCAACCCCAATGCGACACCAACAGCAGCTCCGATGGCTGATATGATGCGACCCTCAAAGAGGAAGATGCGACGTATCTGACCGTCGGTGGCACCCAGATTGCGAAGCGTCACCACGTCAGCCTTCTTGTCGATGATGAGCATCGAGAGCGACGAGATGATGTTGAAGCATGCCACCATGAGGATGAACGTGAGGAACACGTAAGCCAGCACCTTCTCTATCTGCATGATGCGGAATGTGTCGGCTTGCTGCTCGAAGCGGTCGAGCACACGATAGCGAGAGCCGCACACCTCCACTATCTGCTTCTTGACGGCAGAGATGTCGCTGCCGGGTTTCAAACGCAGTTGAAGCGAGGAGAGCATGCCATCCTGGTCGAACAGACGACGGGCAAAGGCGACGGAACAGATGAGGCGGTCGCGGTCGTACTTGGCTTGGTTGACGGCGTAGACAACGCCAGGAGAGATGAGCGAGTCGGCTACAAATGCTTCGGTAGGGTCGTCGAAGTCGGTTATCTGTCCGCGTCGCACAGGTGCGAATATCTTGAGATAGCCATCAAAACGAGCACCGAGTCCGAGGTCCTGAGCAAGTCGGATGCCCGGAACGGCATAGAAGAGATTGGCAGCCCGAAGCGTAAACTCGCCGTCGCCATACAGAATGTCGTTGATGCGTGTGAGCTGCGAGAAGTTGTCGTCGACACCCATCACCGTCACCATCTGCTGGCGTTCGCCATAGACAGCAAGTGCTTGGTCCTCCACCACATCAGTGGCAACAGCCACCGAGGGCATGTGACGCACACTATCGAGCATAGGGTCGTCGGCTGGAGCCGTCTTGCCCTCCTTAGGCAGCAACTCTAGTTGTGGGTCGAAACTGGTGAAAAGCGACGCCACCAAGTCGTGAAATCCGTTGAACACACTCAGCACAATCACCAATGCCATTGTGGCAACAGCCACACCGATGACAGAGATAGCCGAGATGACGTTGATGGCGTTGGTCGACTTCTTAGAGAAGACATAGCGTCGCGCTATGTAAAAAGGGAAGTTCATACCGCCATTACTTCTTCAGCAGTTCGTCAATGCGGTCGATGTAGTCGAGCGAGTCGTCGATGAAGAATCGCAATTCGGGGATGATGCGCAGCTGATTGCGCACACGTGTACCCAACTCGTAGCGTATAGTCTTCTCGTTGGCTGTGACGTTCTTGATGAGTTCTTCAGACTTCTCTGACGGGAAGATGCTCAGATAGGCGGTGCAGATGCTAAGGTCGGGCGACACACGGCAGCGTGTCACACTCACCATAATGCCGTGCATGGCACGTGTCTGACTCTGGAAAATAAGGCTTAGCTCCTTCTGAAGAAGGCGTGCTATACGGTTTTGTCTTGTCTCTTGCATGATGTTTTATTGTTTTGTGGCGCAGATGGTGCCGCGCCGGGTTGTAATTTATTAATGTAATTGAACTACAAAGTTACATCTATTTTGATAAATTATTCGCAACAATGTGCCAAAATAAAAGAATGTGAGTGAAAATCAGCTAAAAAGTGACGTTTGTTGTAGCAATATTACTAAATTTGTAGTTGTATATACATTTAAAACAATAGAATATGAAGAAACCCAAACATTTTGGCTGGCTCATCGCCGGTGGTGTGATTGTAGTGCTCGTGCTCTGGGGCGTGAGTGGTTATAATGGTCTTGTCAACATGGACGAGGAGGTGAACAACAAGTGGGCTAACGTGGAGACACAGTATCAGCGCCGCAGCGACCTCATCCCTAATCTCGTGAACACTGTCAAGGGATATGCCAAGCACGAGAGTCAGACTCTGGAGGCTGTCATGGCGGCTCGCTCACAGGCTACACAGGTGAAGATTGACCCGTCGAACTGCACTCCGCAGCAGCTGGCACAGTATCAGAAGGCACAGGGCGACGTGACATCAGCGCTCGGCAAGTTGCTTGCCATCACCGAGAACTATCCTGACCTCAAGGCTAACCAGAACTTCCTGGAACTACAGTCGCAGCTCGAAGGCACCGAAAACCGCATCAATGTGGCACGTAAGGACTTCAACGATGCTGCCAAGGAATATAACGTAGGCATACGCCGATTCCCAAAGAGCATCATCGCTGGTGTGTGCGGATTTGACAAGAAGAACTATTTCGAGGCTGAAGCAGGTGCGGAAAAGGCTCCGAATGTTGAGTTCTAATAAATAGAAACTTATTTTTTATGACAGCTCGTCCCAATAAAGCCCCTACATTTCGCCCAATGCGACTAATAGCCTGCCTGTTCTTCATGTTGATGGCAGTGCAGGCGTTTGCCGCCGACACCAAGCAATACGCTGTCGGCGACGTGCCTAACGTGCGCCTTATGGACGCGCGACAGTATGTGAGCGACCCTACAAAGATATTATCCCCAGTGGCTCACGACTCCATCAACGCCATTCTCAATAGGCTGGAACAATCAACAGGCATAGAGACGGCAGTGGTGATGCTGCCAAGCATAGGCGAGGACGACATCTTCGACTTCGCACACGAGTTGTTCCGCAAATGGGGCATTGGCAAGAAGAAGTCGGACAACGGACTGCTCATCCTCTTTGTCATGGACCAACACAAGGTGAGGTTCACCACGGGCTATGGCATTGAGGGAACTATGACTGACGCTATGTCCAAACGTATACAGATGCAGCAGATGGTGCCACGATTCAAGGAGGGCGACTGGGATGGCGGCATGGTGGCTGGCGTGAGGATGGCGGCTAAAGTGCTCGACGGCTCAATGGAGCCTGAGGCTGACGATGAAGACGACGGTATGGTGGGGGCTATAGCGATACTCGTCATGATAGTGGGAGGCGCGATATTCTTCATCTATCTCATGGGCGAGCAGCAGCGTTGTCCAAAGTGTCGCAAAAAGGGAGTTCTGAAGAAAGTGGACTCCAATATTCTGCGCATAGCATCAGGACCTCGTAGAGGCAGAAAGATACGCCGCACCACATACATATGCAGCAACTGCGGACATGTGGTGACCAAGGACGAGAACATCGACGACTCTGGCAACGCCATTACCAACGCTGCCATACTCGGATCAATGCTCAGTGGGGGCAGAGGTGGAGGCGGTGGCAGCTTCGGTGGCTCGTTTGGCGGTGGCTCGACGGGAGGCGGAGGCTCAACGTCAAGCTGGTAAGATATTAATTCTAAATATAAAGAAACTATGAAAATACAAATAATAAACGGCCCCAACCTCAATCTACTCGGCACTCGCGAGCCAGGCATCTACGGCAGTAGCACCTTCGAAGACTATCTACAGAAGCTCCGTGCTCAGTATCCTGACGTGGAAATCGACTATTATCAGAGCAACATCGAGGGTTGTTTAATAGACAAGATGCAGCAAGTGGGATTCAGCGTCGACGGCATCATCCTCAACGCCGGTGCCTACACACACACCAGCATAGCAATGCAAGACTGCATACGCTCGCTGAAAAGCCCCGTCATCGAGGTACACATCAGCAATGTACACAAACGTGAGGAGTTTCGCCACAAGTCGATGATTTCATGTGCTTGCATGGGTGTGATATGTGGATTTGGCATGGACTCCTACCGTCTGGCGTTGGAGGCACTGCGCGAGGCAGCAAAGTAGACCCATCCCACTCAACTCTCAACACGTAAAAAAGAATATGACAGAAGAATTAGAAAAATACGTACTCTCACACTCTGCCCCTGAGGGCGACTATCTGTATCGTCTATACCGTGCCACCAACATCCACACCATACACGGACGCATGGCTTCGGGACATCTGCAAGGACGAATGCTAAAGATGCTCGTAGAGATGATACGCCCTAAGAACATACTTGAGGTGGGCACTTTCTCGGGCTATAGCGCATTGTGCATGGCTGAGGGACTGGCTGCCATCTACAATGGCGAGTCGGAGAACAAGGGCAAGGTATGGACTTTCGAGATAAACGACGAGATGGAGGACTTCACACGTCCGTGGATAGAAGACTCGCCAGTGGCAGACTACATAGAATTTCGCATAGGTGACGCCAATATAGAGGCTCCAAAACTCGGCGTGGAGTTTGACATGGCGTTTGTCGATGGCGACAAACGCACATACGTAGAGACCTACGAGATGGTGCTAAAACTGCTGCGCCCAGGCGGATTCATACTCGCTGACAACACACTATGGGACGGTCATGTCACCGACCCAGCCTACGACCACGACCACCAGACACAGGGCATAAGACGATTCAACGACCATGTGGTGCAAGACCCACGAGTGGAACAAGTGATAGTGCCGCTGCGAGATGGACTGACACTAATAAGGAAAAGAAACGTCGCCGAAGGCGGCGAATAATGCTTAACTCGTTTTGTTTGCAATAAATTCCATTATTTCAATATAAAGCTGTAACTTTGCACCTTGAATCTTCATAGTTAATAAAGAATATAACAATATAAAGACATGTCATTAAAATGTGGTATCGTGGGACTTCCCAACGTGGGCAAGTCCACTCTCTTCAACTGCCTTTCTAACGCTAAGGCACAGGCAGCCAACTTCCCTTTCTGTACTATTGAGCCAAACGTGGGCGTAATCACTGTGCCCGACGAGCGACTCACTAAGCTCGCCGAGATAGTTCACCCAGGACGCATTGTGCCTGCTACTTGCGAGATTGTGGACATCGCCGGACTCGTGAAGGGTGCATCGAAGGGTGAGGGACTCGGCAATAAGTTCCTCGGCAATATCCGTGAGACTGACGCCATCATACATGTGCTACGCTGCTTTGACGACGACAACATCGTGCGTGAGGGTGGCGCAAGCGTCAACCCTGTAGAGGACAAGGAAGTGATCGACACTGAGCTACAGCTGAAGGACCTCGAAACTGTTGAGGGTCAACTCCAGAAGCAGTCGAAGATAGCCGCTATAGGCAACAACAAGGATGCTAAGGTGGCTGTGGCTGTGCTTGAGGCTTACAAGGAAGTGCTTGAGCAGGGCAAGAACGCACGCACCGTGGAGTTTGAGTCGAAAGAGGAGCAGCGCTATGCTCACGACCTCTTCTTGCTAACATCTAAGCCTGTGCTATATGTGTGCAACGTAGACGAGGCTTCTGCCAAGAACGGCAACAAGTATTCGGAGCAGATTGCTGAGATAGCTAAGAGCGAGGGTGCAGAGATGCTGGTCATCGCAGCTAAGACAGAGGAGGACATCGCTTCGCTTGAAACTTACGAGGACAAGCAGATGTTCCTTGAAGAGCTCGGACTTGAGGAGAGTGGCGTTAACCGCCTAATCAAGAAGGCTTACAGCCTGCTCAATCTGGAGACATTCATCACCGCCGGCGAAATGGAGGTGAAGGCTTGGACCTATCACAAGGGTTGGAAGGCTCCGCAGTGTGCTGGTGTAATCCATACCGACTTCGAGAAGGGCTTCATCCGCGCTGAGGTAATCAAGTATGCCGACTACATACAGTATGGCTCTGAGGCTGCTGTTCGTGAGGCTGGCAAACTCTCTATTGAGGGTAAGGAATATGTTGTGGAAGACGGCGACATCATGCACTTCCGCTTTAACGTCTAAAAAAAATGTAGAGAGGATGTATCAAAACTCATAAATGGCTTTGACACATCCTCTCTCTATAAAATCCATTCTACACAATGAATCTACTTAATTTTATTATCTGGGATCCGAGCGACATAGCATTCAAAGCAGGACCGATTGTTGTCCACTGGTATTCGCTGTGCTGGCTCATAGGACTCGATCTTGCCTATCTCATCGTGCAACGTCTATATAAGGAGCAGAAGGTGAAGGACGAATTGTTTGACCCTCTTTTCATTTATTGCTTCATCGGCATACTTGCCGGTGCTCGACTCGGACATTGCCTCTTCTATCAGCCCGACTTCTTCCTGTCAAGCTGGAAACACTTTGTCGAGATATTCCTACCTATCGACTTCCTACCACAGGGTGGGTGGCGATTTACGGGTTATCGTGGACTTGCGTCGCATGGTGGCACTCTCGGACTGATGCTTGCTCTGTGGATATATGTGCGCCGCACCAAGATGAATGTGTGGCAGGTGCTCGACAACATCGCCATCGCTACACCCATCACCGCTTGCTTCATACGACTGGGCAACCTCATGAACTCTGAGATTATCGGCAAGGCTACTGATGTGCCTTGGGCGTTTATCTTCCAGCAGGTAGACCCAATGCCACGTCATCCGGGACAGCTCTACGAGGCTATAACCTACGCATTGCTGTTCTTCATAGGTTGGGCTATATATCGCCGCCGTCCAGAGCGTGTAGGCACAGGATATTTCTTCGGTCTCTGTCTCACCTACATCTTCACTGCCCGATTCTTCATCGAGTATACCAAGGAGGTGCAGGAGGCGTTCGAGGCATCGCTACCTCTCGACATGGGTCAGATACTGAGCATCCCATTTGTAATCCTCGGCATCGTCTGCATGATGGGAGGCAAGTGGATGCAGCGATTGGCTGACATTGCCAAGAAATAAGCGACGCCACTACGGCGTCAGAATACTATCGCCATATTCATGCCCGCACTATGTCCACCATAGTAGGGCATGCCTACAAACGACGCGCTATGCTTGCCACGTTTGCCCTTGCCACCCTCGTGGAACACACGGGGATAGAGCCAATAGGCAAACTTGGTGGAGAGCATGCCGACGGCAGCGCCGGCAAACACGTCGTTCACCCAGTGGCGGTCGTTGTGTATGCGCATCACTGCTACGGCTGTTGCCAAGGCATATCCCGAATAACCTATCCATGGATGAGTGTTGCGATATTCCTGATAGAGAATCTCGGCTCCCATAAATGCAGTGGCTGTGTGTCCCGATGGGAATGAGTTGCGTGCGCCCGAATCAGGGCGACGCTCCTTGAAGGTGTACTTAGCCACGTTCACCACTGCTGCCATTGTTGCAGCAGAGAGGATGGTGAGCTTGATGCGGTCGCCAAACTCGTGCTGTCCCTTGACACCCAAGAAAGGCAAAACATTGGCAGCCAACACTGGAGCATACTGCACATAGTCGTCAACGGGCCATTTCTGGCGTCCGTTGGCAGAAATACTATGCTGCACAACATTGCGCCAATGCTTGCCCCACGAACTATTGACACATACGGCTCCGAGCACAGCAACGCCACCAGGCACAATAAACTCGGCTGGACGGAAGCGGTGAGTGGGGTCGTCTGCTACGGCTATATTAGCAACAGAATCGGCTAAAATAGTGTCTTGAGGGGCAACAAGTAGTGGCGTAGCGCCTTTGGCGCAAACCGAGAATAAGAGTAGAGAGAGAACAATTATGTTCTTAATCTTTCTATTGAAATGTCTCATAAGTCTATTTAAAAGTCTATTTTTTTTATTTTACTTATTACTTCACAACAATCTTCTTTGAACTTCCGTCAGCATAGCGCACTATGTTTACGCCCTTCTGCGGCTTAGTGATACGCACACCACTGAGTGTGTATAATCCGTCGGTACGTCCCTCACCATCGCACTGATTGAACGACTCATGGAAGTCGACATCCGTAGGATTGGAAGTTTCGTCCTTATTCTCAGCCGGAGCAAATGTCACAGAGGCAGTGTTGCCATCAGCAGCAATGGCTATATCCTTGATGTCGACATGCATATAACGTGTATTATCAGCGTTGAGGGCATATACAGACGATGCAGGAAGTGTCGAACGTGTCAGACTGTTGTTGGAGTTATAGGGATAGAGCGCGTCATTTTCATCATAATCACTATTGTTGGCATGGAAGATGGTGAAACGCTGATGCTTGTTGTACATCGGATTCCTATTATAATAATCGTTCTCGGCATAATACAAGCCGTTACTTGTATTTGGCACATTCCAATCCCAAATGTCCTTATCGTAGTCGACGTGGGTAATCATCACTCCCTCGCTGGGCAGAGAGGTGTCCCAAGCCGAGTTGCGACGATATTCCACGATGTAATACTCATCAGCATTATTCTTGTTTCTCACTACGTAAGCATCGCCATACTCGCTGATGGGCTTAAGATTGGTTATCTGTTTGGCATCGTCGATGTCGGTCATGTCGTGAAGGGTTATCCATCCACACTCGTTTTTCTCGTATGCGCTGTAGCCTGTTGGACGGAATCCGTTGCCGTTGTAGCTGCCCGAGTCCATAAGGTCGTAGCTGCCCATGCCAAACCATCCGCTATAACCCGTGTCATAGAAGTCGGGGAATCCCATACAATGAGAGAATTCATGGCAGAAGGTGCCGATGCCACTACATCCACTGCGACCATTAAGCTCGCAGCTGCAAGCATAGGTGTCCACCGTCACTCCGTCCAACTTGAGCGACTTGCCATAGTCGCTATATTGAAGATTAAACATGTGAGGCCATATAGAGCTTGTGCCACCACCATCAGCCTCACCCTTTCCGGCATAAAGCACAAACACCTGATCGACCTCACCGTCGCCATCCCAGTCGTACTGCGAGAAGTCAATGCCCTGGCTATGTGCCCAAAGGCAAGCCTCAGCCACCATCTCGCCAGCACGTGCGTCGTCGCCATTATAAAGGTTTCTGCCATAGTATGCCATAGTGTTCTTGAGCGGACACGGACCCACTACATCGAAGTCGATGTCAAAACTGCCACCCGACTGAGCGCGGAAGTAGTCGCGCACCGAACCGTGGAACTCGCCCTGCACATAGTCGATGCCGTTGACAGCATTCTTGTAGTAACTAAGATTGTGTATAGTCTTGAATTCCAAGTCGGTGAAGTTGGCGAGTATCACCAATGCCTTCTTAGTACCCTGAAATACGCTCTGGCTCTTGGTGCGTCGTGGCTGCACATGCTTGGTGATAGCAGCGCGTCGCTTAGCAGCACGCTTGAGACGTGCGTCGGCAGTGGCAGCTGTCATTGGAACATAGAAGTAGGACGAAGCATCTTGAACATATCGTGTACCATCCTCGGCTTGCAGGAAATGATTGAATTCGTCGCCCACAAGCTGCACCCTTACAGTGGCACCAGTGGCGAGGGTGATGGTTTGCCATTGCCCACGTCGTGCCGGAACGGCACTGGCTGTGAGTGTCGCCAAGAGGAGCATGGCAGTGAGTAGATGTCTTATCATAAGTTTCAAAAAAATTGTTATAATGTTTCTTGAGATTGCAAATTTACATATTTTCCATTGGCAATAGGAACGAATGGGAATAAAGTTTCAAAAAAATTAAACTTCTTCAATCGGCTATGTCTGATTTTCTATGTACATTTGCACACAATATGAGTAAGAATGCAAGAATCTTTATATTAATGATATGTGCCGCCTGCTGCCAGATAGCTCAGGCGCAGACCGACGTTCCTCTCCATGTTGACCCCGAAGACCGCGAGGTGGACATGGACTCACCCACATTTGTGCCTATGGTGAAGGTGAGCAAAGCCTTGGTTGAGGGCGATAGCATACAGTATGTAGAACTAAACACGCTGTATGTCTATCCGCAACCCACGTTCAAGAATGAACGACAGAGGCTGGCATACAACCGACTTGTGGCAAACATCAAGAAGGTGTTGCCAATAGCCAAGGAGGTGAATGCCATCATCATCGAGACTTATGAGTATCTGCAAACGCTGCCCAACAAGAAGGCGAGGGACGAACACATGAAACTTGTGGAAAAGGACATACGCAAACGCTACACACCGCGAATGAAGAAGCTGACCTACTCTCAGGGTAAACTGCTCATTAAGCTCGTATATCGCGAATGCGACTCGTCATCCTATCAGCTGATACAAGCCTTCCTTGGTCCGGTTCGTGCCGGATTCTATCAGGCATTCGCATCGCTGTTTGGCGCTTCGCTCACTAAGAAGTATGATGCCGAGGGTGTAGACCGCATCACCGAGCGAATTGTGCGGCAAGTGGAAGCGGGTCAGTTGTAAAAGAAAAAAAAGAATAGATAAAAAAGAAAGTCTGTTTCCTTTGCGGGAAACAGACTTTCTTTTTTATCTATTCTTTGTATTAAGAATATGCTTTGATTAGAGCTGAGGACCAGCAGCAACAAGAGCCTTACCAGCCTCGTTGTTGGTGTACTTAGCGAAGTTCTTGATGAAGCGAGCAGCAAGATCCTTAGCCTTCTCCTCCCACTGAGCAGCCT
>CAKPST010000044.1 GCA_934183355.1 uncultured Prevotella sp. | reverse complement strand
CTTTATTTATTATGTCTGGTTGGCTATTGTTTTCTCATTTTATATAAATATATACTTCATTACGAACAATATTGCAAGAACATACAACGTAGGGTTGAGTTTCTTCCAGTTCATGCAAATCATATTGATAGCCACGAACGCAATGACACCGCACAATATACCGTCCGAGATGCTGTATGTCAAAGGCATCATAACAATGGTGATGAATGCAGGGATAGACTCTGCGTAGTCGTCGAGATCGATGTCCTTGATAGGTGAGAGCATGAACAATCCCACAATCACCAATACAGGAGTTGTGGCAGCTGCCGGGATAGAGAGGAACAACGGGGCGAAGAACAACGCAATAGCAAAGCAAATAGCTGTAGAGAAGGCTGTCAATCCAGTGCGACCGCCCTGAGCCACGCCCGATGCACTCTCAACGTAGGTTGTTGTAGTGCTAGCACCGAGACATGCGCCAGTCATTGTTGCAATGGCGTCAGCCATGAAAGCCTTATTGAGTCCTGGTATGCGACCATCCTTACGCATCATGCCAGCCTTGGTGCATACACCAACGAGAGTGCCCATAGTGTCGAACATATCTATGAAAAGGAATGTGAACACCACAATCGCCATGTCGATGGTGAGAATGTTGTGCAGTTCGAATTGGCAGAAAATCGGAGCTATCGATGGTGGAGTGTCCACAACGCCGTTGAAGTTGGTGATGCCCATTGGTATGCCGATGAGAGCTGTACCTAAGATGCCGATGAGCAGAGAGCCTGGCACGTTCTTGATAACAAGTACCGATGTGATGATGATGCCTATTACACCGAGCAGAGCCGAACCGTGAGTCATGTCACCTATGCTGACGAAGGTGGCTGAGTTCTCAACGATGATGCCAGCATTCTTGAGTCCGATGAATGCTATGAATAGTCCGATGCCGGCACCGATGGCACGTTTGAGCGTAGCCGGAATAGCATCAACAATGAGAGTGCGGATGCGTGTAAGCGTCATAATGACAAAAAGAAAACCCTCAATGAGGATAGCCGTCAGTGCAAACTGCCATGTATAGCCCATCGTGAGACATACGGTGAATACGAAGAAGGCATTAAGTCCCATGCCTGGGGCAAGTCCGAAAGGCTTCTTGGCATATATAGCCATCACGAGTGTACCTACAATGGCTGCCAATGCCGTTGATGTGAACACAGCATTGGTGTCCATACCCTTAGAGGCAAGGTTGGCAAAGATGCTCGGATTGACGGCAAGGATGTATGCCATTGTGAGGAATGTGGTTATGCCCGCCATCACCTCAGTGCGGATGTTGTGCTTTGTGGGGTCGAAGCCAAAGAGTTTTGAAAGCATAGTTTTATAGTTCATTTACCTTTTTATACTCTTTATCTTTAGAAGTCCCACTTCATGCCCAAGCATGGACGGCACTTGAATCCGCCTGTAGAGCCGAAATTGTTGGACAATTCTACCTCACCACCGATGCTGAGATTCTCGCATCCGAAGTGCTGTCCCACATTGTACCAGAGCTGAGGCTCGGTGATGAAAACAGTCTTAGCAACGTCTGCTGAGCCGTCTGCCTTATAGTCGACAGCATGAGTCTCCCACCAGAAGTCGGCAAATCCGTTAAACTTCAATCCCTTAACACCGAAGATGTCGTTGCATGTCCACACGGCAGTGAACTGCATAGGCACGTCTTGGTCGGTCTGACGGATAGTTTTGTAGAGAGCTTCAAGAGTGAGCACGTTCTTGAACGACTTGTCGTGCATGAAGTATTCCACACCAAAGAGCCATGCGTTGTTGATGGGGTAGTTCTTGGTGATGCCGCCGTTATACTCTACGTGCAAGCTCCAATTCTTCATATTTGTATTCTTCCAGAAGTTCAAAGCACGTGAAATCTCGGTATATGTGCCGCCTTGAGCAACGTTCTTGCTGCCTTCTACCATCTTGTCGTAGTTGAAGTCGTGGTCGACGAAGAAATAAGTGCTTCCCCATTTGTCCTGCTTGAACATTTCAAGGGTGAGGGTCACAAACTTGCGGTCGGAACCGAAGTCGTACAAAATCTGTGCGTTGGTCTGTGCCTTTGCTTTTGCCGCGAACATCATGGCAAAGAGCAAAACTGCCATGATGGCGAGTTTGTTGGTCTTCATTGTTGTGAATTAAAAAATTTTTATTTTAGTGAAATCTACTAATAATTTGCAAAATTATACATTTTTTTTGGAATAATTTGGGATTATCAAGATTAATACCTATATTTGTAGAAAATAAATAATCAAGAAAACATAAAGGAATGAATACAAAGACATTTGCTTTAGGCTTATGCCTCGCACTTGCGGCAACTGCAAGCGCACAGAACAAGCAGGGCGGTATTTCAGCCCAGATGCTTCAGACTATTGAGAAATCGCAGGGCAATGCGACTGTAAACAAGGCTCTCGTAAATGCTCTTGCAGCCAACAAAATCGACGATTTGGCAAAGAACTTCAACAACAAGACAAAATTTGACACTCATTTCAGCGTGGAGACTCCAGCGCAGTCTATCCACAACCAGAAGAGCAGCGGACGTTGCTGGATGTTCTCAAGCTTCAACGTGTTGCGCTCTGACTTTGCTCGCAAGCATGCCGACTCGCTCGCTGTAGAGTTCTCTCACGACTACCTCTTCTTCTTTGACCAGCTTGAGAAGGCAAACCTCATGCTTCAGGGTGTCATCGACAACGCCAAGAAGCCTATAGACGACCAGCGTGTGCAGTTCTTCTTCAAGAGTCCGCTTAACGACGGTGGTACATTCTGTGGCGCTGCCGACCTCGCTCCAAAGTACGGACTTGTGCCTAAGTCGGTGCAGCCAGAGACATTCTCTGCCGAGAATACATCGCGCATGTCGTCGCTCATCTCGTCTAAGCTTCGTGAGTTTGGACTCGAACTGCGCAAGATGGTGGCTGACGGCAAGAAGCCTGCTGCTATCAATCAGCGTAAGACAGAGATGCTTGGCACAGTATATCACATGCTTGCTATCACATTGGGCGAGCCTGTGAAGGAGTTCACCTATCAGTTCCGTGACAAGGCAGGCAAGCCAGTTGGCGAGCCACGTAAGTTCACTCCGAAGTCGTTCTACGACGAGGTGGTGGGACAGCCACTTGCTGGTACATTCATCATGGTGATGAACGACCCACGTCGTCCTTACCACAAGACCTACGAAGTAGAGTATGACCGCCACGTATACGACGGACAGAACTGGAAATATCTCAACCTTCCTACAGAGGATATAGCCAAGCTCGCCATCACAGCACTCAAGGACGGCAAGAAGATGTACTCGTCGTATGATGTAGGCAAGCAGTATGACCGCGAATTGGGCTATCTTGATCCAGAGAACTACGACTATGCTTCGCTCTTCTCTACAACCTTCGGAATGAATAAGGCTGAGCGCATTTCTACATTCGACTCAGGCTCTACACACGCCATGACACTCACCGCCGTAGACCTCGACAAGGACGGCAATCCGCTGAAGTGGAAAGTGGAGAATAGTTGGGGTGCCGACAATGGTGTAGGTGGTTGTCTCGTAATGTCGAACGACTGGTTCAATGAATATATGTTCCGCCTTGTTGTCGACAAGAAATATGTGCCAGAGAACCTCCTGAAGGAGTTTGAGCAGAAGCCTCTCATGGTAATGCCTGAGGACCCGTTGTTCGGTCAGGACGATTAAAGACGGGATTTAGATTCACCAAAAAACACGCATGAAGATATATAGTGATGCCGAACTGGCACAGATACTTGACAAGAATATTTTTCATCGCATAGGCGAAGTTGCCGACGAGATGCACGTGGAGTGCTATCTCGTCGGTGGCTACGTACGCGACATATTCCTCGAACGTCCTACCAATGACATTGATGTAGTGGTGGTGGGCAGCGGCATCGAGGTGGCTAAGGCTTTGCAGAAGAAATTTGGCAACAACCCTAAGACAGGACACCCTCGCGCCCATCTCGCTGTCTATCGCAATTTTGGTACTGCACAGGTGAAGTATTACGACACAGAGGTGGAGTTTGTCGGTGCACGCCGCGAGAGCTACGACCGTTCGTCGCGCAAACCCGTCGTTGAGGACGGAACGCTTGAGGACGACCAGAACCGTCGCGACTTCACCATCAACGCTATGGCAGTCTGTCTCAATCACGACCGCTATGGCGAACTCGTCGACCCCTTCGATGGTATATACGACCTTGAGGATGGAATAATCCGCACACCCCTCGACCCAGATATAACATTCTCAGACGATCCTCTGCGTATGATGCGATGTGTGCGATTCTCTGCACAGCTACGATTTTTTATCGATGAGGAAACATTTGACGCACTATCACGCAATGCCGAGCGCATCAAGATTGTGAGTGGTGAGCGCATTGCCGACGAGCTTAACAAGATAATGAAGACACCACAGCCTAGCCGTGGATTTGTAGAACTGCAACGTTGCGGTCTGCTACAGCTCATTATACCAGAATTGTCAGCACTCGATATTGTGGAAACTCGCAACAATCGCGCACATAAGAACAACTTCTATCATACGCTTGAGGTGGTGGACAACGTGGCTGCAAAGAGCGACAATCTGTGGTTGCGTTGGGCTGCACTCTTCCATGACATCGGCAAGACGAAGTCGAAACGTTGGGAACCTGCTATCGGTTGGACATTCCATAACCACAACTATGTAGGTGCGAAGATGATTCCAGGCATTTTCAGACGTATGAAACTGCCAATGGACTCAAAGATGAAATATGTGGAGAAACTTGTCGACTTGCATATGCGCCCCATCGTCATTGCTGACGAGGAAGTGACCGACTCAGCTGTGCGTCGTCTGATGAACGATGCTGGCGAGGATATCGACGACCTCATGACGCTCTGCGAGGCAGACATCACGTCTAAGAATGAGGTGCGCAAGAAGCAATTCTTGGAGAACTTCAGAATGGTGCGCGAGAAACTCACCGACCTTAAAGAGCGTGACTACAAGCGACTCTTGCAGCCAGTTATAGATGGAAACGAAATAATGCAGATGTTCAATCTTAAGCCATGTCGTGAAGTTGGCACCTTGAAACAATACCTCAAGGATGCCGTTCTTGACAATCGTGTAGCCAACGAGCGCGAACCGCTTATGGAGTTGTTGATGGCAAAGGCTAAAGATTTGGGATTGACAGAATAGTAATTATTATATTGTTTGCATTGGAAATTATATAGGAGGTATGGTTTAGAAATAAAACACATACCTCCTATATTTATTATATTAAGGCATTGACAGTTATATTATAATCAATGCTTGGATTTATTCACGCTTTTGTTTAAAGATTTTGTTTTCTTGCGTAAAATGTATATATACCTGCAATGGTGACAGGGATGATATGCAAACATGTTGCAAGTAGAAAAAACTGGCGGTAGCCAATATCTATCTGCATAGGTCCAGACACAGCACCAGCGAGCACCATAGTGAGTGACATAAGACTTATTGCAATGGCGCGGCGCAATTCTGTTCCTCTTCTCTTTATGGCAAACCTTTCTACAATTATGTGGTATGCACTTAGTCCGAATCCAAGAGCGATAAAACCGACTAATGTTGAAATACAGATAGCTGCAAACGTGGCTGCCATGTGATAGCTGAGATAGAGTAGGATGAGTATGTATAGTGTCAATATCAGCGTCATCGGTAGTAGCCAATGACGCAACTTGCCATACTTGTTAATAGCATTGTAGCCAATTCTGCTGCCGATAAACATCGCTGCTATACCGATAGTGCCAAATGACAAACCGAACTCTTGTGGTGAGAGTCCAAGTCCGCCGTTGTGTGGTGCATCGATATACATAAGTGGCGCCACAATGGAGACAAAAGCAATGGACACAACATAGAGCATCAATGAGAGCAGTGTCATGCGGTTGCACAATCCACGTGTCATATCGTCGACGACGCTGTTGTATTCGTTTCTGTGCATGCCGAATAAATCTTTAGGCTTAGCAAATGGACATCTGCCTCCAGGCAAGAAAATACTGTGCCATAACCACATAAAACAATTTATACCCGCCATTATGTAGAACACAATACCCCACGAATAGCGTACGTTGCGTGTCAGTACCTCAATATTGCCTACAAGCATCGCTATAATTCCAATGCCGAAGAGCATGGATATGCCTCGGAAGAGCATAGCGAACATTTTTTGACGTGTGTTGGCGATGGTTGGTTCATCAAGATAAAACCGTCTGACTGCAATGTTGTGAATGATGCCAGACACAATGACAAACAACATAAAGCACATGGTGCCTTGTTGCCAATAGTTGGTTGGGAGGGTAAAAGCTATAGACCATAGGGATAATGTGCTGATGAATTCGGCTGACAAAATCCATACTTTGGTGGTGCCTCGGAAGTGTGCTACAACCATCTCGAATAATGGACGCAGCACGAATGGCAAGCAGAGTAGCGCCAGATAGACAGCTATTTGGGCGTTGTTCATACCAAAGCGGCGCATCATCACCATTGTGAGGATAAGGACAGACGGCAACATGCCGTCGCTGAAAAGTAGCGACGGAAACCACGACCAGCGCAAACGGAATGTTGGGCTTGTGGAATGGGCGATGTTGTTTGAGTTGTTGTCTGTCATATATGTTTTAAATAAGGATAGTTCTTGAATCGTAAATAAGAGTAGAGTCTTTATTTCTTCTTGCCGAACTCAGGGTCAATCTTTAGAAACGCCGTTACGATGAATGTTACGAGGCAGCATGCCATGACGATGATGAAGAACATCTTATAGCCTACCATGTCTTTGAGAAATCCCGACACCATGCCTGGGAGCATAAGTCCGAGGTAGGAGATGCCAGTGCAGATGGAGTAGTGGGATGTGCGGAACTTGCCTTGGCTATAGTAGAGCATATAGAGTGTTAGTACGGTGAAGCCTAATCCATAGCCGAATTGCTCAATGAAGAGACATGTCGACACGAGCCACAAACTTGTGTCGGGTACATAGCTAAGATATATGTATACCACGTCTGGCAATGTAATGGCGCATACCATAGGCCACAACCAGCGCTTCATGCCGTCGCGACTGACGAGCACTCCGCCTATGATGCCACCAAGGAGCAGACCGATGAGTCCGACGGTGCCTTGTGCCAGACCATATTCCTCGGGCGACAGACCCAATCCACCCTCTGACACGGGGCGCATGAGGAATGTCTTGGTCATGGTGTTGAGTAGAGCTTCAGGAAATCGATAGAACAATAGGAACAACATTACAAATAACGTCTCCTTGGCTCCGAACTTAGAGAAGAATGTAGTGAGCATCTTCTTGAGTTCGTGAGCCACCTCGCCCACCGTCTTGTCCGACCCTACATCATCTATGGGGCGTGGCATCATCCGACAATGGTAGAGCCAGATGCCAATGAAGAGAGCTGCGACACCATAAAAGATGAGTGTCCACGTGTATACTATCGACATGTGAAATGTATGTTCCAGGAGTCCTGCAAGTGATACAAGTGCACCATTGACAAAGATGACGGCAAGTCGATAGAACGTGTTGCGCAGTCCTACGTACTTAGCCTGATTGTGCTCGTCAAGCTCTATCATGTAGAATCCGTCGGCTGATATGTCGTGTGTGGCACTGGCAAACGCCATGGCAAAGAGGAAGAACATAGAACCTTGAAACCACAATGCTGTAGGTAGCGTGAAGGCAATGCCTGCCAATGCGCTACCCATGAGCAGCTGCATCGTCAGAACCCACCAACGCTTGGTCTTGAGTAAGTCGATAAAAGGACTCCAAAGAGGCTTCACAACCCACGGTAGTGCAAGCCATCCTGTGTAGAGTCCCACTTCGGCATCGCTCAGCCCCATCTGCATGTACATGACGATGGATAGGGCTGTGACGATGACGTTGGGCAGTCCTTCTGCAAAATATAGTGTGGGAATCCATGCCCACGGGGATGTCTTTTTCAATTTTGAGTTTATTTATATATTTTCTTAATCTCTGCTCCACGATAGTAGTGTAGCAATATCTGATCGTAGTTGTAGCCGTTGGCTCCCATCACGGCAGCACCAATCTGACACATGCCAACGCCATGTCCCCATCCTGCACCTGTAAGGCGGAATGTCTGTGGAATTCCGTCTTTGATGTCATCGCAGTCAACGACAAAGGCACTGCTGTAGAGATGAGTCTTGCTCAGAGCACGACGTATTTCCAATTCCTTGCCGATGGTGAATGAGCGTTCGGTGCCAACGATTTTGAGTCGACATATACGTCCGCTGCGTCCTCGTTCAACAGGGATGAGGTTGATGATGTCACCGAAGTCTATCTTCACCTTATTTGCGATGAGTTCTTTCAGTTCATTTTGAGTATATGTGACGTGCCAGCGATAGAAATCGGTAGTCTCTTGATCGAAATCGTTGAGTACTTCGGACAGAATTTTCTTGTCTGCTGTATTGCAGAACGCTTCTGGTGCTGTGCGTATCCACCGTTCGTCGTTTGCCTCAATCGTGAGGTCGGGTAGATTGGCTGATAATGCTTCTTTATCGCTGCATCCGTTGGCAGTGTTGGCAACGTCTCTTATAGCAACGAGGTATGGCTTCTTGATATTCTCCCAACAATATTGGAATTCTTCTGTAGCACCACCGCAACACTTAGAGAATCGTGCATCGCAAATATCACCATTGTCCATGAGAATCTGTCCGCGTGTAGCGTGTACAGCCTGAGCTACTTGTGGATTGGTGGCTTTGGTGATGCCTTGATAGCGTTGGCAGTGGTCGTCGGCACACACGTCGAATATTGTGTGGTCCTCACGGTCATACCATTTGATAAGCTCATCGTCTTTGCGAATGAAAGAGAAGAACCCGCTACCGCCAGCTCCTGTTTGTTGACTCAGTCTTTGCTCTATCTGTGCGAGAAGCCAACTGCGTGATATCACGGCGTGAGCCTTGAGTAGTTCAAGACTTGATGTGGCACTCATCTCACTTGATATAACACTCTCCAAATATGATTCTACAGGCAACTCGTTGATGGCGCATACCTGATCAGAGTCGACCACCAATCGCAGTGTACCGAGGAATGTCTGTGTCTCTTGGCGTTCCCAGTGGAAGTTGACTCCTATGGTTACGTCGTGAAGCGAGAACGAGGCATCGACAGACTGTGGGTGGAATGTCAATTCGCGATATTGGTTACCATTCCATAGGATGCCTCCTTCGTGGAACTCAACAGTTTGCTCACCCTCTATCAAGTTGCCTTTAGCCATATATGGAGTGTTGAGCGAGAATGAAATCTTGGCTCCACTAACTATACCCACTGATACCGATGGCTGCTTGCCTCCGAAATGGCTACTCTGTGACGATTGTCCATTGGCATGTGAACGCAATTTATCTATTGTCTCGGCGAAGTCTTGTTGTGTCATACCGCATTCTTTCAGAATATCGAGAGTCTCCTCTGGTGTCATGCGTTCGAAGTCCTCCTGTCGTGGAGTCACAACAAATCCAGCCATATCAAGAGCACCTGGACTGACAAGACGCTTGTTATTGTCAGTGGCGAAGTAGCAATCGGGGCGGTGCTTGCTGCGTGGAATTATCACTGTCAGATAGGAGTCAGAGTCGCGCCATGAAAGGATGTTCATCATCGGTTCGGTGTCGCCACCATGCATAGGCAGTGATGTATATAGTTGTCGGAAGAGCTGCTCGCCAGTGGTCTGGTCGGTACAGCGAATCACGAACAATGGAACAACAGTACCCTTAATAGCAGACAACTCGCCCTTGTCATCCTTCTTGATAAGTGTGTCGAGATTATGGCTCAGTCGTGCCCAGTCGGTCTGAAGAGGCAATAATCCGGAACATATAGCTTGGAAGTGCATGTGGTCAGGAGCTGATGCGCCACACTTAGGTCCGTTGTAGAAAACGGTCAGTGTAGGATAAGCATCCAGCAGACGGTATACTTCGCCGTAGTTCATACCTATACTCTGTGGGCGGTGGGCACGCAGAGGTATGGTGAAGTGCTGTGGCATGATGGGGTAGGGATTGACAAGCAGTGTGAAGTTCTTGTCGATATGCTTCTGCATCTGCTCCTTTGGTCGGTTCTGCTCGCAAAGGAAGCATGGGCGCTTGGCAAGCGACTTTTTGTCAATATTTGCTCCAGTAGACACTATTCGTGAAGGGTTGAATTGTAACTTGAGTGTTACCTCGCCACATGTTAATTCGCGTGTCTTCACATTCTGAAGATCGCGGAAATGCTGTCGTGCATCAGCCCATACCTCTAGCTGTCGGTTGAAGAATCGCTGCAATGAACTGTCGGCAGCAATGTCGGTATTGCCTGATGACATTTGCTGTCGCGCTTTAATTTCAAGTGTGCGCAGACGATCCTTGTATAAGTTATTGGCGTTCTGTCGCTCAATGCTGAGTGCTGCGTCGCTATTACCATCCCAGCGACGACACAAATACAGTTCGTCGTAGATACGTCCGATGCGGTGTTTGCGTGAGAAGGCAAGTCCGAGAGCATAGTCTTCGCCGTAGCTTGTGTTTGGGAACTTTATCTGGCGTACTATTGGTGTGAAAAAAGCTCTTGGTGCTCCGAGTCCGTTGATGCGCAACGCATTATTAGGCCCATTGAGATCGGTCCACTCGCGGTGGTCAATGAGTCCAGGAGGCAGAGTCTCCAACTGGAAGTTGCACATACGATATGAACCGATAATCATTGCAGCGTTCTGTTTGTGGAATTCGTCTACAATTCTTTGCAGTGTCTGCGTCGACGAGTAGAGGTCGTCACTGTCAAGTTGTACGGCAAATCGTCCGCACCGTTCGTCGTCAATGGCAACGTTCCAACATCCACCAATACCTAGGTCGTGGCGTGTAGGTATGATGTGTATCAGCCGTGAGTCGTTAGCGGCAATTTCTTTGAGTATGTTACTTGTGCCGTCGGTGGAGTGGTTGTCGACGACAATGACGTTGTATTTGAATGTAGTCTTCTGTGAGAGAGCCGAGTGTACGGCATCTGCCACTGTTTTTGCACGGTTGTATACAGGAATAATCACCGAAGCCTCGCATGCAAAACATTGTTCGGAGAAGTCGGGCTTGGTGTAATGTGATGTGTCGACAGTGGCTCCTATCTTCTCAAGATGCTTGGTGACAGCCTGTTCCATTTCTATCTGCACCTCACGGTTGCGTGGGTTGACGTAGTCGAATTGGCGCTCGCCACTCTTGCGCAGGTCGGTTTCTATCTGTGTGTACAGATATTCGTTGAGGTGGAAAATCTGTGCCTTGCGACTGATGTATAGTCGTAGGTCGTAGAATCCAGCCCACTGATAATCGGTGAGTTGTTTTGCTGCGTATGCGTGGAGTAATGATGAGCGTATGAGTATGAGTTGTCCAAAGTCGAAGTCGTCGCGCACACTGCCCGTTTGATAATCGATAACGGGATGCTTCTCAGTCGTTCCGTCTTTCAATACATAGCTATCGGCATACACCATACCAGCCCCGCTGTCAGTGGCAACGCGTAGTAGGCGGTCGAGAGCGTGTAGTCCGAGGTTTACTGGAGTGGTTTTTAGACTGAGCAGAATAAATTCAGCATCGGTGTGAGCTTCTATGTCGAGCAGCGTTTTTGTCGACATTAGATTGCCAATAGTCATAAGAGTGCAATCCTTGACAACTTCAGTGTCAATGTTGCAACCTTCAGCCACGAGCAGGTTAATATGCTGTATTGTCTTGTTGAGCCTCATGTCTTGCAGTGTGCCTTCAATGTTGTTGAAACTTGTGCAAGGAATGAAGCAATCTATTTTCTCTCTCATTGTTTTTGTTGGTTATGTTCGTTTGTAGTCGCATAATACCAAGATGTGCTTTTGGTATAATGTTTATGCAAAAGTAATGCTTATTTTTGTAAATGGGGCATGTGTAATGTAGTTTATTACTTATTTATCGGATAAAACGGCATTTTTCCCATGTATTTTTACTAATTTTGCATTGACTTTCATACATCGTATAAAAAATAAATAATATATTATTCAAGACACTTATGGAATTAGCAAGTAAGTACGATCCACAAGCTGTGGAATCGAAATGGTATCAGTACTGGCTTGACAACAAGCTCTTCAGTAGCAAGCCAGACGGACGCAACCCCTACACTATCGTAATACCGCCACCAAACGTGACTGGTGTGCTCCACATGGGTCACATGCTCAACAATACTATTCAGGACATCCTCGTGCGCCGCGCACGTATGGAGGGCAAGAATGCTTGTTGGGTACCAGGCACCGACCACGCTTCTATCGCTACTGAGGCAAAGGTGGTAAACCGCCTCGCCGAGCAGGGTATCAAGAAGCGCGACTTGACTCGCGAGCAGTTCCTTGAGCATGCTTGGGACTGGACCAACGAGCACGGTGGCATAATCCTCAAGCAGTTGCGCCGCCTTGGAGCAAGTTGCGATTGGGACCGCACTGCATTCACTATGGACGAGAAGCGCTCGGAGAGTGTACTTAAGGTCTTCGTCGACCTATACAAGAAGGGACTCATCTACCGCGGACTGCGTATGGTGAACTGGGATCCGAAGGCACAGACCGTGCTCTCTACCGAGGAGGTAATATATCGCGACGAGAAGAGCCATTTGTTCAACCTACGTTACTATGTAGCTGATGCCGATACTAACCCTGTTGTGCCTACAGGTTGTGAGGGTGAGGTTCTGCATCAGGATGAGAATGGTTGCTACTACGCTGTAGTTGCCACAACACGTCCAGAGACAATCATGGGCGATACTGCCATGTGTGTTAACCCGAAGGACCCGAAGAATCAGTGGTTGCGTGGTCATAAGGTTATCGTTCCACTCGTAAACCGTGTTATCCCCGTTATCGAGGACCGCTATGTTGACATCGAATTCGGTACCGGTTGCTTGAAGGTTACTCCTGCACACGACGTTAACGACTACGCTCTCGGCAAGACTCACAACCTTGAGACTATTGACATTTTCAACCCCGACGGCACTATCTCTGAGGCAGCTGGCATGTATGTTGGCATGGACCGCATGGATGTGCGCAAGCAGATTGTTGAGGACCTGAAGGCTGCCGGCCTGATGGAGAAGATTGAGGACTACGACAATAAGGTAGGATATTCGGAGCGCAACCAGGACACTGCCGTTGAGCCACGTCTCTGCAAGCAGTGGTTCCTCTCGATGAAGCACTTTGCCGACATCGCTTTGCCTCCTGTACTCGAAGGCAAGATCAAGTTCCACCCGACAAAATATGTAACAACATACCGCAACTGGCTGGAGAACATTCAGGACTGGTGTATATCACGTCAGCTCTGGTGGGGTCATCGCATCCCGGCTTACTTCCTTCCTACTGCCGAAGGCGAAGAAGAGAAGTACGTTGTAGCACTCTCTAAGGAGGAAGCTCTTGAAGAGGCTCGCAAGATTGAGGGCTATGAGAACATCACAGCCGACCAGCTCGTTCACGACGAGGACGCTCTTGATACATGGTTCTCATCATGGCTTTGGCCTATCTCGCTGTTCGACGGCATCAACAATCCTGGCAACGAGGAGATCAAGTACTATTATCCCACTTCTGACCTCGTAACAGGTCCGGACATCATCTTCTTCTGGGTAGCCCGTATGATTATGGCTGGCGAGGAGTATATGAAGGACGTGCCCTTCCGCAACGTTTACTTTACTGGTATCGTACGCGACAAACTCGGACGCAAGATGTCAAAGAGTCTCGGCAACTCGCCCGACCCGATTGGTCTTATCGAGAAATATGGTGCCGACGGCGTACGTATGGGTATGATGCTTTCGGCTCCTGCAGGCAACGACATTCTCTTCGACGAGAGCCTTTGCGAGCAGGGACGTAACTTCAACAACAAGATATGGAATGCCTTCCGACTCGTTAAGGGCTGGCAGGTGGCTGAGGGTGAGCAGCCTGAGGCTAACGCCATTGCAGCCAAGTGGTTTGAGGCTAAGCTGAAGCAGACCAACGCCGAGGTGAACGACCTCTTCTCTAAGTATCGTATCTCTGAGGCGCTGATGGCTGTTTACAAGCTGTTCTGGGACGAGTTCTCAAGCTGGTATCTTGAGATGGTTAAGCCTGCTTATGGCTCACCTATCGACGCTACATCATACAATCAGACTCTCGCCTTCTTCGAGACTCTGCTTAAGATGCTGCATCCGTTCATGCCGTTCATCACCGAGGAACTCTGGCAGCACATCTACGACCGCAACGATGGCGAGTCGATCATGCGTGCCGAACTGAAGCTCGACGCTCCTACCGAGGATGACAACAACATCTCCAACGCTATCGAAAGCGTTAAGCAGATTGTGGGTGGCGTGCGTACAGTACGCAACCAGAAGAACATCCCCAACAAGGACGCTCTCGTGCTGCAGGTAGTTGGTCAGAACAACTTCGAGGTTTACTCTTCGGTTATCACCAAGATGGCTAACCTCTCTGCTATCAATGTTGTGGCTGAGAAGGACGCTACCGCTTCGGCATTCATGGTAGGTACAGACGAATTTGCAGTTCCTCTGGGCGACATGATTGATGTTGAGGCAGAGATTGTCAAGCAGGAGGCTCAGCTCAAGCACCTTGAGGGATTCCTCGCTGGTGTCAAGAAGAAACTCTCTAACGAGAAGTTCGTGGCTCACGCTCCCGAGGCTGTTGTTGCCATGGAGCGCAAGAAGCAGAGTGACTCTGAGGAGAAGATAGCTGCGTTGAAGGAATCGCTGGCAGCACTGCGCAGTAAGTAATGAAGATATAAAATAAGACAACAATATCAACGACAAGTCAATAACACTTAAATAATTTAAGTCGTGCCAACTGACACGACAAATTAATAAAGACTTGTTGTTGATGTTGTTGTTTTGTTTTTCTTCAACCTTTTATTATTATATTGTTTAACACAAGACTTATATTATGCACAAACTCCTATCCATTCTATTTATCTTTCTCTCGTTCTTAGCATTTGCTTCATGCAGTAAGAACGATGGACCTACTCCAGAACCTGACATACCGCAGACAGCCGCTAAGACCATATTTGTGTTCATGCCTTATACCGGAGGTACACAGAGTAGTGACCTGTACATCAGTTTCCTTACCAATCTAAAAGATATGGAAACATCTATCAATCAGAACGGAGGACTGGGCAATAATCATTTGATAGTGTATATATCAAAAAATTCTAACGTGAGTCATCTCATTGATTTCAAATATAAGAAAGGACGTTGTGTGCGTGATACACTGAAGACTTACTCTTCGGCAAGTTATACCACCATTAGTGGCATGACATCCATACTTAACGACATGAAACAATATGCTCCAGCTGAACAATATGCAGCTATCATTGGATGTCACGGTGAAGGATGGTTGCCCAAAAACAATATTACACGTTATTTCGGAGGCTCAAAATATAAAATAGACGTTGCTGATTTGGCCGAAAGCATACATAATGTAGGAGTAAAAATGCAGTTCATGTTGTTCGACGACTGCTATATGTCGGGTGTAGAGGTTGCTTATGATTTGCGTGGTGCAACCGATGTACTTATAGCGTCGACAAGTGAGATGATGGGATATGGTATGCCTTATCACAAGATATTGAAATATCTTATGATAGAAACGCCCGACTATGCTTCGCTGTGCAAGGACTTCAGATCTTTTTATGATTCTTATACAGATTACAATGGAAGGCCAATGAATTATGGAACTATAGCCGTGACCGACATCAATAAAATAGCTGAAATGGCTGAATTTATGAAGGCTGTAAATAGTATCCATACGTTTGATATGGACAAGATAGATGAAGTGCAAGATCTTGATGTATTGCATTACACTCCAACTGTCTATTTTGATTTTGGAAGCTATTTGCGTGTTTTGTGCGGTGACGACATTGCAACATACACAGAGGCAACAAAGTTGTTGGAAAAATTGGTTCCGTATAAGGATACTACCGGGAAGATATATTCATGGAATGGAAATAGATCTCTTGAACTAAAGGAATTCTCAGGGCTAACAATATCCGACCCATCAGAATACTCTGAAGCTATAAACACCAAGACACAGACTGCTTGGTGGAAAGCAACTCATTAAAACCATATTATTGGCTGATACTTCCTGTAAATAGGTTATAATAAGATATTGTTAAGATAATTAAACAATTAATGAACAACTATGTTTGCTCAGGTTAAAGTAAAGTAGTACCTTTGCATCGTAGTTTTTTCTCATTAATTAGCTATCTGGGTCTCAACTCTTCGTGATGAAGGGTTGGGACATTTTATTTAGTGGAAAAACTTTATTGTGGGTTTCGTTTTTTTTTATATATTTGCAGTAGTTTATAGCAATCATATATACATTATTATAATAGAAACTACAGAGATGAAACATCTAATATCCCTCCTTGTTGCATTGATTTGTGCAATGTATGGATTTGCACAGGGTGGAACACTTGGCAAGTATAATGCAAGTTTTCTCAATATGGCATCAGGTATGCCAAATAATTTTGCCGATGACATATTCCAAGATTCATATGGATTCATGTGGATAAGTACACATGGAGGAGGACTTGTGCGTTATGACGGCTACACTTTGGTGAGTATGGGCTACACATCGTCCGTCACAGCGTTGCGTAGTAATAGTTGCAGAAATGTGAGCGAAGACCGTTTTCATCGTCTGTGGGTGGCATTTGAGGAGGGACCGCAGGTGCTCGACCTTGAGACTATGCGTCCTATAGTGCCATCGTGCATCAACACCAATGTTGCTCAGCAGTTGCGCCGTGTATTCGATATTTCGTGTTTGCGCACATATTGTGATTCCAAGGGAAGTATATGGATAGTCTCCGCTAATGAGATACATCGTGTAGCATTTGATGATAGTGGTCGTGTGGAATCCGTAGTGTCCACAACGTATCCTACGATACCTCCTGAATTTGGCATGTGTGATGTCTATGAACGTGGCTCTGTGGTGGTGTGCAACAATGGACGAGTGAGCGAACTTATTGAGCGACATGGACAAATAGTCACTAACGATCTTACGCCTATGTTTGCTCCGTTGGGCGGTCGTTTTGCTTGTAGTATCATAAAATATAATAATAAGATATGGCTTGCTACAAATGATGGACTCTATTGTAGTGATGGTAGGCAGTTTCATACCAATGATGCGAGTCATACATTGCAACATGAGGTTACAACAAGTCTCGCTGTTTCGCCTGAGAACCGATTGCTTGTTGGTACTTTATGTGGTGTAGACATAATCGACGACCGCACTGGCGAGGTGGAGCATTGGAATAGTTCTAGTCCTGTAAACCCTCTAAGCAGCAACTTTGTAAACTCGATATTCTCCAAGAATGGACAGATATGGATAGGCACAGAGTCTGGTGGTGTGGTAAAGTTGGTGCCGCGACAAATGCAGATAACCTATTATGCCAACGATCCGGAAAATCCAGCAACCATCTCACGTAATGCTGTCAACGCCATGTATGCTGAGCCCAATGGTACGCTGTGGGTTGGCGTAGTGGAAGGCGGACTTAACTGTTTGCGTCCTGGATCTAAAGGTTTTGTGCATTACAGAAAGGATAATTCTGATTTGCCACACAACTCAGTTTCGGCACTTACTGCCGACGACAAGGGCAATATTTGGATAGGTACATGGGGTGGAGGAGTGGCTGTGATGAATCCACGTCAACCAGGCAGTATGAAGCAACTTATGGTTGATGAATATCATCAGCCACTATTAACCTTTATTGGGGCATTATGTTATGATAATATTAATCATGGAATGTGGATAGGTGCCAATGAAGGCCTCTTCTTCTTCAATTTTAACACGCAGAAACTTGAGGATCCATTCCCCAACTGTCGCGATATTAAAGGATGTATAGGCAGTCTTATTACCAAGGATGGCACACTGATGGTGGGATCAATACGTGGAATGGCTGTTGTCTTCTTGAAATCGCGACGTGGCAAGCGATATTTTGAGGCAATTCATCAGCAATATAAGCTCGACAATCCTGAAAGTCACATCTTTGACAAGATAATATCCTTTTGCCAAACACGAGATGGGCGTATATGGATGGGCAGCAATGGATATGGCATGTATTGCCAAACACGAGACAAAGATGGCAAACAAAAGATAGAGACATTCACTACTGCTGACGGACTTGCCAATAATACTGTGACTGGCATTGTTGAAGATAATTTAGGTCGCTTGTGGCTCACTACTGGTTACGGACTCTCCGTATACAATCCACAGATTCGCCAATTCAACAATTACACCAAAAATGATGGATTACTGTGTTCGCAGTTCTACTATAATGGTGCTATACGTGACAAAAAGGGAACTATCTATCTTGGCACTGAGCGTGGTATGATGGCTGTGTCGAGTGTGAGCAATATCAACAGTCAGAAGTTCAATCTACGTTTTACTGAATTGAGAGTAGATAATCAGCCAGTCTTTGCAGGAAGTCGTTATCTTGACCGCAACATTGCCACGGCTAGTAAGATAAGACTGCACGAGAGTGATCGTTCGTTTACCATCAATTTTTCTGCTCTTAACTTCGCAGGCGAGACACATGGTGTATACAGCTATCGTATGAAAGGCTATGAGGATGAATGGATGAAACTGCAACCTGGTCAGCATAGTGTGCGCTACTCTATGTTGCCTTCCGGCACCTATACGTTTTATGTGAAATACTCGCCTAATATTGGAGCTGACGACGAGCAGACCATTTCGATAGACGTTAGTGTGACACCTTATTTCTATAAGAGTTGGTGGTTTATAGTCATTATAATGATATGTGCAGCCACTATAATGCGCTATTTCTATCTGCGTCGTATGGAGAAGATACGCGAACGTGAGGTAAAATCGCTCTATCAGCCCATTGAGGAAGCACTGATGGAGAGTGAAGAACCTGGACAACTACAGTCACGCATAAAGTCTATACTTGAAAATCAGCGTCGCTATAAAGAAAGTCAGAAGAAAACCATTGAAGCCGACCGAAAGGAGGTGGAGGCCAACGAACGTCCGTTTATGGATAGAGTGATGGACATTATGGAGAAGAGCTACAGCAACTCCAAGTTTGGTGTGTCAGAACTTGCTGAAGCAATGAATATAAATCGTGCATCGCTTAGTAAAAGGCTCAATGCGGAGACCGGACTCCCCACTTCGCAATTTATTCGCAACTATCGTCTTGAGATAGCCAAGCGTATGATTGAGCAGAATGTAGCCAATCGCAATATCACTGAGATAGCTTATCGTGTGGGCTTTAACGACCCAAAATACTTTACACGATGCTTCACTAAGTTCTATGGTGTTGCTCCTTCTGCCTATAGGGTAGATTAGAATAGGAGATATAAATCAATCATCCAACAGATATAAATCTGTCTACATGATTGATTTATCATATTTTACTGTGTGGGTACACAACAGGTGGATAAAACCGTAAATATGGTAAAACCAGTATATTTACGGTTTTTGTCCACCTTTTTTATTTTATTTGTCCACCATATGATACGTGAATAAGTGTAATTTTGCCACTGAAAAAGTTACGGATTGATGCAGATATAACAATCTTGCATATATTACGTTGAACAAACGATATTTACCTATAACCAATAATTAAAACCAAAACGTTCCAAAATGAGAGATACTATGGATGCACGAAAGTGGATTGTTTGCATAAGCGTCCACTTTCATATTTTAATATCTTTCATGGACGCTACCCTAAAACTCTAAATAAGAACATCTCTATATAAAGTGACAATAAGTAACTAATAAAAATAAAACCTAAATTCCAGAACAATGAGGAAAGAATTATTCTCAATGATGTTATGCCTCGGCGCTGTGAGTGGTGCATCCGTTTTTGCCCCAATTCATGCAAATGCTGCCGTAGCACAAGCCCCGACTATCAAGGTGCAGGGACAGGTTGTTGACGAGACTGGTGCTCCACTTATGGGCGCTTCTGTCAAGGCAAAGAACTCAAAGGTAGGAACTGTCACAGACATGGATGGCAAATTCTCGTTGGATGTTGATGCCAATGCCACTCTTATAGTAAGCTACCTTGGTTATAAGTCAAGCGAGGTCGCAGTTCGCAGCCGCGCAATCATCGAAAAGATACAGCTTACTCCAGACAACAACATGCTTGAGCAAGTAGTTGTAGTTGGTTATGGTACACAGAAGAAGGCCGACCTTACTGGTTCTGTGGCTATCGTCAACGCAGATGAGATGAAGAAGGTGTCTAACTCCAATATTTCTACAATGCTTGAAGGTAAGGTTGCCGGTGTACAGATTACATCTGACGGTCAGCCAGGAGCCGACCCTTCTGTACGTATTCGTGGTATCGGTTCATTCGGTAGTACAGCACCTCTTTATGT
>CAKPST010000043.1 GCA_934183355.1 uncultured Prevotella sp. | reverse complement strand
CCCCATCACTGCAGCGTATGCTAGAGAAGTGTCATTGCGAGGTGTGTGACAGAGAAGCGCCGAGAGGTTCAATACCATGGCTTCATATACAAAAAGTTATGAATCGTCCGCGCAGAGCTATGCTTACGTCGGATTCATTCGTACAGTTTTATGGAGACATACAGAAGATAACTGGACGCTATGAGACAACAATTCCTTGCATAGCTGATGATTTTAGGCAATATATGGATGCTTTAGAGTCGCTCGACAAAAATATAGAGCAACAGGAGAATGTTGTAGAACAAAGAGGGAACGAGATGGCCTTGCTTGGAACTGGAGATACAACGCCTGAAGCAGACCGCATAACACTTTCCAGCTATAATAATGCAAAGAAAACACAAACTGATAAAACAGAACTGATTCAATCATTAACGTGTAAAATTAAAGTTTGGGAAGATAGTCTAAAAAAAGTTCGTAATACTCTTAGCAAGAAGCAAAATAACACACAAGTCATAAGGGCTGAAAAGTTGTATGCAGACATGCAGGTTGTTGCAGACATGTTTGCTGAAACAAAAGAGCGCATATTCAAAGGTATTGTTGATAAATTGCAAACAGTAGCAAACAAAATGTATGCAGAATTGACTGCCGGCAATCAAACGCTTGGTGGTACCCTTGTTTTTAAACGAGAGGAAGACGGAACGGTAAAAGTGAAGGTTGTTGACAGAAACGGCGAGGAATTGTTTGGTAACGGAACTGGTTTTCAGCGTATGAAACAGTTGGCAATTGTTATGTCAATTATATCGGCAAAGGAAAACGAAAAGAGTTTTGACTATCCTTTCATATCCGATGCCCCATTCTCTGAGTTTGGAGTGAGGTTTGTCAACAATTTTCTTGATATAGCTCCACAGGTGTTCAGACAGAGTATCATTATGATAAAGGATTTGTACGATCCTGAATCTAAACAGTATATTCTGCCAGGTGGCCTGGAAATAGCAAAGCGTATGCGAGAGGGTAAGCTCAAGGGCACCTTCTACGTCAACTATATAGAAGAGCGTGCCGACTCTTCAAACCTTATAACTAAGAAAATGTGTTATTCTGAATAATAATTATTAGTATGAACAGCTCAACACTGAAAGATAAAATAAATGACCTTCGCCCTCATTACAGCGAGAAGTACCGCTCAATGATAGATACAATTTCCAATATAGGCGAAAAGACGGGATCTGGTGATGTGGCACAATTCGGCCCAATCTACCAGACCTTCATGTATGCTTGCGTTATTGGTGTACGCTTAGGACAACCTGTATACTTAGAACCAAAGGAAAATAAGTATGAGTTTGCTGTAATGTCTAAATGGAAACCTACTCCGATCCGTGATTTTATAGTCATGATGATGCTGAACCGTTCAGAGTCATACGGCTATAAATGGATGGATTTGGAAAATGCTGACGAAAAAACGGTTGGAGAATTTATCCGTTCTCTTGAGAGAGAGATTGAGGGCTATGCTAATGCTGGTTTTGAATACCTTTACCAGAAATGGGAGAATGAACGCGCAATGTTCTCTTCACCGACTATCTTTGTTGAAATCCTTCAAGACCTTCCAACCAAATAAAATAGCAAATGTACGAAAAGTCACTCCATTTACACACGCTCGAAAACCTCCGTTCTGCATTGGATCATTTCGATACGTCATTTATTGTCTCAAATAAGTTGTTCAGACTTGCATTGGTGTCAGAGATTATTGATACCACATGCTTGTTTGAACAACTTTACTGTGCATGGTGTAAAAAGTTGCCTTTCGGAGAAAATGCTGACGCAGATGTAGACTTTGAATATTGGAAGTCTTATAATAATTGGGATGAATTCCTTGAAAAAGCTCAACAAAATGCATGTATCGATGATGCAGATATGGACCTGGGAAATGGACTGACAACAAATGATATTAAAGAGAAACGACGCAAAACCTATAGTAAGAATCTAAATTCCGCATTCAAACATGCCAAATACGTAGAAGGCAAGACTGTGTCTGAATTCTTCAAAAACATAGAGAAAGATAAGTATGGAAGCATAACCTATGGCAATATTGTGTTTGGAGCAATACAACATCTTCTGCTAATCTTAAGTAAAATAAATGATTTGCTCCAGAAACCATCTGACGATTTGCTTTTGAAGTATAGTGAGCAACAGAAAGAGAGATTCTTAAACGAATGCCAAGAGGCTGTTTCTAATGTTCAACGAATCTGTGATGGTTCATATTCAAATAGAAGGAAAATCAATCTGCTTAAAGAATATCGCGATAAACTCAAGACAGAACTATCTAATTCTAAGTTGATAGAATTGATTGGTAATGAGTTTACGAAATACGATATTGAAGACTATAGAAGCCAACATGGGAAAAATTCAATGACAGATGATGAAATCCGGACAGAATTGTCACTCAATGAGCTGATGGATGAATATAATAGTGGTAAAATTGCCAATATTAATATGCTTTTATTCAAGAACAGAAGGTTGATAAGTCGTACTGCTGTGTGTTCTTTCTTTGTATATGCTGAGATTCTGCCTATATTAAAAAAGAAGATGAACCTGTTGGACAAAGAGCAAGAAAAAAGTCCAAAACTCTCATTTGATTCTGCCATCGCTACAGCTATTCAGCAAAACACTGATGCAGTAAAAGAAAATACAAAGGCTTTGGAATCGCTTTCCCTTAAACCGACTATTCAAGCAACTCATTATTATGAATCGGGAGCAACACACGAAGATAAAAGCAAAACCCTTCAAGTCACGCATAGAGAAATGGCAGATACGCTACTTTTGCAGGACGAATAATAATCAATAATATTTAGTATTAGATATGAGCAACCATTATTATGCTGATGGGGCAATACATAATGACCATCACAAAGAATTGAACATTAATGGTAATATTTCAACGGAGCAACTCGTGCAGATTACAAAAGGTTTTTTAATGGATGAGGTTGATGAAAAACCAAAACAACAAAATACTTCGCCTGGCGCTCGCAAGCAATTTCTTTTTATTGACGGAAGAGCTACCACGGAGAATGTCGGTGTGAAGAATCGGGAGAAGGAGAGGTTCTTGGGCTATCTGAGCGAGCATAAGATGAGTGGACGACGGCTTGTCACAGAAAAGAGTGACGGGCTGAACAAGGCGGTGGTGTGCTTCTTGATGATATGGTGCGAGAAGGGTCTTACTGCCAAGCAGCCGTCGGGTGGTGCCGTGTTCAGATTTCTTACTGAGGACTGCGGGCTGAAAACGGACGTTACGGAAGCGTCCTACAGCAATAAGATAAAGGAATGGATGCGAGGGAATGATTACGATGTAACGACTTATCAGGGTGTGAAAACCTGTTTTTAATACCAAGGTAGGTGGATGATTAGATTATTAATTATTCACCTGCCTTTTTTTTATCTCCATTATAACTTGTTGACTATAAGGCTTTCCTTGTTTATGGAAAGCCTATCTTGCAGGTGGGCATTGATTGTCCACCTAATGCACCTCTGTTTCTTTGCTCTACATTTGCACTCGTAATCCAGACGGTAAGCCTGACGGCTACCTGTGTGAGTTGCGAG
Organism: uncultured Prevotella sp.; assembly: GCA_934183355.1. Lineage (GTDB taxonomy): Bacteria > Bacteroidota > Bacteroidia > Bacteroidales > Bacteroidaceae > Prevotella. The sequence goes on along the minus strand of CAKPST010000043.1, from coordinate 16,823 downwards.
TGTTTTTTGTTTATTAACATTTTAAAATTTAAAGAAATGAACAACAATCAATTCAACTCTTGCCAGCACGTGCAGCTGGGTGGTATGGCTTTCTACGACGAGAGCAAGTATTTCATGTTTTCTCCTGATGAGCCGGTGCCTGATGTGGTGCAGCGGATGCGGAGGATGCACGGTGTGGCGCAACAGATGACAGACGGAACGTTTGACTTTGTGGCACAGCCCAGGCTAAAGTCGCAGTCGAAGCTTATCAAGAAGTTGGCACATGGACGAGTGAGCAAGACTAAGAATGGGGCTTTTCTGCTGACACTGAAGGTGATGCCTGATGAGAATATCAATATTGGAAAGGCGATATCTATGGAGAGTGCCGAGGCGGTGGACGCGATTGTCAATTTTCAATTAAAACGATAAGGAGATGAAAGAAAAGGAGGAATAGCAAAAATTATGAGTTGTTTTCTTATTATCATGCGCGACGGACATAAGCAGATGCAGGCGGTGGAGTCGCGCGAACAATATATCGCTCTGCGCAATTCGGACTCTCAGCGGCAGACGCTGCGATTGGTGCGCGAGGGCAATGGCGAGGCTAAACGACGACTGATACAGATGAACTATTCGTGTCTGCCTAATGACGATGGGTCGCTGGCTCGCTCTACACGATTGTCGACAAGCGTGGGGATGGACATCGACCATATTCAGGGCGAAAGACTCGACGAGGTGGTGAAGACGGTGATGGAGAAGAGGCAGGAGATTGGGCTGTTGATGCTCGAACGATCGGCTCGCGGCGAGGGTCTGCACGTGGTGTTTGACAGACGATGCGAGATGACGCAGGAGCAAAACCTGATGTGGGCGTCTGAGGTGCTGGGTGTGGAGTATGACAGAGGGGCGAAGGACATCACACGAGTGTTCTTCACCACTACTGCCGACGAGAACGAACTGCTGTATTTGGACGATAGACTCTTTGAGATTGGCAAGGCAGACGAACCAAGGAGGCTGGGCGATGCAAAGGCTGACGAGGCAAGGACGCAGGACACAAGGACGGAAATGAGGCAGGACAGGCAGCCGCGCCACTATCCCGACTCTTATCGTGGATTGCCCTACCCCATTATTGTGGACAAGCTGACGACGCTGCTGGGTGGCGCTCCCGAACATGGCTCACGCAACTCGTTCATCTTCTCACTGGCGTGCTATCTGAGATATCTGTGCGACGATGATGCCAGATGGATAAAGAGCATTATCCCGACCTTTGGCGAGGACAAGGCTCGTGCCTATGCCACCGTGGACAGCGCATGCCAGCGCAAGCAGGCGCCACGTATGCCCGACATTGTGCGCAGGGCGCTGAAGATTGCCGAGACGGAGGTGGGCATGGCTGAGGCGACGGCTGATGCAACGGGAGGATTTGAGGACGACGCTTTCGGCGACACGGAGAATCCTGACTCGTATTTCTATCACGTACACAGGTTGCCTCACCGACTGCCAGCTCTCATCAAACTGCTGACTTCGAAGACGCCTGACATCTATCGCCCTGCTGTGGCACAGGCTGTGTTTCCACCGCTTGCCACGCATCTCTGTGGCGTGCGATTTCGCTACATCGACAATGTGGAGCACGAGGCTACGCTGATGTCTATACTATGCGCTCCGACGGGTTCGGGCAAGGAGTGCATCACTCAACCCATCAATCGCATCATGGCTGACATCAGACGACGCGACGTGGAGCAACGCGAACGTGAGCGCGAATGGAAGGACGAGTGCAACCGCAAGGGAGCCAACAAGGACAAACGCGAACGACCCGACGGACTGGTAATTCAGGAGGTGAACATCGACATGACCAACCCCGCATTTGTGATGCGCATGAAGGAGGCTGAGGACCACTTCCTGTATGCCAAAATCAATGAGCTGAACCTATTTGACGCTCTCAAGGGACGCACCAATCAGCACTTTCGCATCATGGAGCTGGCGTTCGACCTGGGACAGTATGGACAAGACCGTGTGGGAGCACAGAGCGTGACGGAGACGGTGAAGGTGCGCTTCAACTGGAACGCATCGTGTACGCCCAAGAAATGCCGCGACTATTTTAGGCATGTAGTGACCGATGGTCCGGTGTCGCGCATATCGTTTGCCACCATCGAGCGCCGACCATGCGGTTCGCCCATCCCCGTGTATGGCACATACGACGCGGCGTTTGACGAGGCTCTGCGCCCATACATCGAGCAACTGACGGCGGCTCGCGGAATGACGGATTGTCCGCAAGCTACGAAGCTGGCAAAGAGCTTGGTGGAGGAGAACGCCGAGTTTGCCCGATTGTCACAGAACTATGTGTTCGAGAATCTGTCGTTTCGTGCCACGGTGATAGCATGGCTCAAGGCTTGTGTGCTGTATGTGGCTAACGGATGCAAATGGGAGAAGGCGATAGAGGACTTTGCCAGATGGAGTCTGCGCTACGACTTATGGTGCAAGCTACGACTGTTTGGACAGATGATTTACGACACCGACAACGACACGTCGCAACGTCTGCGCACAGCTCCCAAGGGACCCAAAAATCTGCTGGCGTTGCTGCCCGAAGAGTTCACGGCTGCCGACTACATCAAAGTGCGCCAGGCTGAGGGATTTGACACCGACAATGCACGTGCCGTGAAGTGCGCACTCAACCAATGGGTGTATCGCGGATATGTGGTGAGAGTGGACACAGAACGCACGAGTGATAACGATAACAATAACAGTAAGATTTATCGCAAGGTGGCTAAGCCTAAACGATAAGAAAAAGAATACATATATTTACGGAATTATGGAACTGAAACTAAAACGCATAGCCCGACAAAGGGGCTACACCATAGGAAGACTCTACAACGTGGAGCATGTGGACGACGAATATCTGGGTGGAACGAGAGAGACCTACATCTGCGACACGCTCGAACCACAATGGCGCGACCTAAGGAATGGAGCACACAAGATAATGGGCAAGACGGCAATACCAGAGGGGAGATATCCCCTCGCCGTCACCTACTCGCCCAGATTCAAACGATGGATGCCGCTGGTGGTGGGCGTGCCACAGTTTAAGGGCATACGCATACACGCTGGCAACACAGCCGAGGACACCGAAGGATGTATTCTGCCAGGCGAAAATAGGAAGAAGGGAATGGTGGTGAACTCACGAATATGGGAGAAACGCATCATGGACATGATTGCCAAGAGAAAGGAGGGCGAGGGAGTGTGGATAGAGATTGAGTGAGGGGGTGGATATTTCTGTTATGATTTGATGTTAGATTCAACTTTTTTGTGTAAGTTTGCATAGCATTTGGATTCTTATATCAGAAACATGAATAAAGCACTCACTTAACCAATAAACCAATAAACAATAAAAAATGATGAGACGACTATTATTTGCAACTCTCCTCACATCATGCAGCATCGCAGCTATGGCGGAAGACAATCCGCTATGGCTGCGCCATTCTGCTATTTCGCCCGATGGCAAGACAGTGGCTTTTGCCTATTGCGGCGACATCTTCACAGTATCTGCCAATGGCGGCACAGCCAAGCAAATCACATCCAACGAGGCTTTCGACTCGCACCCCGTGTGGAGTCCTGACGGCCGACACATAGCTTTCGTGTCCAACCGCGAGGGCAGCATGGACGTGTGGGTGATGGATGCCGACGGAGGTGTGCCACACCGACTCACCACCAACAGCGGCAGCGAGCAACCTATGCGATGGCTCGACAACAAGACGGTGATGTTCAGGGCCGACGTGATGCCTTCTACAGAGAGCATCATATTCAGCGGTTCGTTTCCACAGATATACACCGTGGGCATAGAGGGCGGCCGACCACAACTGTTCTCCGAGATAACGATGGACGCGCTGGACATCAATGCTCAGGGCGACGTGATCTACATGAACAACAAGGGATATGAAGACCCGTGGCGCAAACATCATCGCTCGCCTATCACTCGCGACATCTGGCTGAAGAAGGGCAACGAATATAAGCAGATGACAACATTCGACGGCGAAAACCGCGACCCGCTGTGGGCTGCCGATGGCAAGTCGTTCTACTATCTGAGCGAGCAGGACGGCACATTCAACATCTATCGACGCACGCCCAATGGCAAGGACACTCAGATAACTCGACATGTGAAGAATCCCGTGAGATTTCTCTCGGCTGCCAACAACGGCACTCTGTGCTATGGCTACGACGGCGAAATATACACCGTGCGCGAGGGCGAACAGCCCAAGAAGCTCAACATCAGCATTGCGGCTGACAACGAGGGCAAACATCTCATCAGACAGATACAGCGCTCGGGAGCTGGCGGCATCAAGCTCTCGCCCAACGGCAAGGAGATAGCCTTTGTGCTGCATGGCGACGTGTATGTGACCAACATCGAATATCGCACAACCAAGCAGATTACGGACACGCCTGAGCAGGAGCGCAACGTGGACTTCGCACCCGACGGACGCACCATCACATACGACTCTGAGAGAGGTGGACTGTGGCAAATCTACACCACGTCAATCAAGAACAAGGACGAGAAACAGTTTGCCTACGCCACAGAACTTGTGGAGCAACGCCTCACCCAGTCGGACAGCACTTCGATGTGTCCACAATACAGCCCCGATGGCAAGGAGATAGCTTTCTGGGAGAATCGTAGTGCGCTGCGCGTAGTGAACGTGAAGAGTGGCAAGGTGCGCACGGTGATGGACGGCAAAAACGTATTCTCGTATAGCGACGGCGACATCGAATATGTGTGGAGCCCTGACAGCAAGTGGCTGCTGGCTTCGTACATGGGCAATGGCGGATGGAACAGCACCGACATCGCATTGGTGGACGCTTCGGGCAACGGCAAGATTCACAACCTGACCAACAGCGGATATAGCGACAACAACGCTCGATGGGTGTTGGATGGCAAGGCGATGCTGTTCAGTAGCGACCGGGCTGGCTATCGCAGTCATGGCAGCTGGGGTGCCGAGTACGACGCCTACATCATGTTCTTCGACTTGGACGCTATGGAGAAGTTTCAGATGACAAAAGAGGAACGACAGCTTGCCAAGGAGAATATGACGAAGAAGGAGAAGAAGGAAGAGGAGAAACAAGAGAAGAAAAAGGAGGAGGAGAAGAAGAACAACGCCACTCCCGAACCTGCTGAAGTGGAGCCTCTGAAGCTCGACCTCGACAACTGCCGCGACCGTGTGATTAGGCTGACGGTGAACTCGTCTAACCTCGGCGATATTATCCTTGACAAGGACGGCGAAAACCTCTACTACAAGGCGGCGTTTGAGGGCGGCTACGACCTGTGGCGACACAACTTGCTGGACGACCGCACAGAGATAGTGAGCAAGAATGTGGGCGGTGGCTCAATGGCATTTGACAAGGACTACAAGAATCTGTACTTCACAAGCGGAGGCAACATCAAGAAGCTGGACGTGGCGGCTCGCTCTATGAAGAATGTCGACTTTGAGGCTACGTTCAACTATCGTCCCTACGACGAGCGTGCATATATGTTCGACCATGTGTACAGACAGATTAAGGACAAGTTCTATGTCAGCAGTCTGCACGGAGTGGACTGGGACGGCTATCGCAAGACCTACGAGCGATTCTTGCCATTCATCAACAACAACTACGACTTCCAGGAGATGCTGAGCGAGATGCTCGGCGAGCTGAACGCTTCGCACACCGGAGCAAGATATAGCGGCTCGTGGGCTTCGCTACAGACTGCCACTCTCGGACTCTTCTACGACGAGAGCCACACGGGCGACGGACTGAAGGTGAAGGAGGTGGTGAAGAACGGACCATGCGCGGTGAAGAACACCGACATCAAGCCGGGCAGCATCATTCAGAAAATAGACGGCGTGGACATCACGGCTGGCATGGACTACTTCCCTCTGCTCGACGGCAAGATTGGCAAACCAATACGTCTCACCGTGAGCAACGCCAAGGGCGGCAAGACGCACGACGTGGTGGTGAAAGGCATCTCGAAGGGAGCACAGAACGACCTGCTATACAAGCGATGGGTGGAGCGCAACCGCCAGTTGGTGGACAGCCTCTCGGGTGGCAGACTCGCCTATGTGCATGTGAAGGCTATGGACAGCAAGAGCTTCCGCGACGTATACAGCGAACTGCTGAGCGAACGCAATCGCAACCGCGAAGCGGTGATTGTGGACGAACGACACAACGGAGGTGGATGGCTGCACGACGACCTCTGCACGCTGCTCAATGGCAAGGAGTATCAGCACTTTGTGCCGAGAGAGAAATACATGGGCAGAGACCCATTCAACAAGTGGACCAAACCATCGTGTGTGCTCATCTGCGAGGACGACTACAGCAACGGACACGGATTCCCAATGGTCTACAAGACACTCGGCATTGGCAAGCTCATCGGTGCGCCTGTGGCTGGAACGATGACTGCCGTGTGGTGGGAGAATATGATTGACAAGAACATGGTGTATGGCATTCCGCAAGTGGGCTGCCGAACTCTCGACGGCATATACGGCGAGAACACTCAGCTCAATCCCGACATCGTGGTCTACAACACACCAGAGGATTATATCTCGGGCAACGACCGCCAGCTGAAGAAGGCTGTAGAGGAAATGCTGAAAGAAGCAGACAAGAACAAATAAGCAAAGCAAAGCTTACAAGAACAAACAGAAAAAGGCAAGGCGGAAGAACCATCACTGGTTCTTCCGCCCTTTTCAATTACTAATATAAAGAATTTCAAAACTTATTATTTAGCTTTACTTCTATTTCATTGTTTTGTTATCCTAAGCTATATTTAGTTTTTCTATTGCCTTGTTGTCTTATTTATTTACCCAAGTAGACTGAGGCTTATTACTTAGCCTCGTTCTCAGGACGGAGCTGGCGAACAGTCTCGGCAGCACGCCACATCTCCATATCGTGCATAGCCTTAAGCTCGGCATTGAGCTTCTCGCGATAGTCGGGCTTAGAGTTGGAGTCGATAGAAATCTGAGCCTCGTTGCCAGTCTTAACAGAGAGGTAGAGCCACTCCATAACCGGCTTGATAGCCTCGCGGAAACGTGGAGCCCAGTCCAATGCGCCACGCTGTGCTGTTGTAGAGCAGTTGGCATACATCCAGTCCATACCCTTGGCAGCGAAGAGAGGCATAAGACTCTGAGTAAGCTCCTCGACAGTCTCGTTGAAAGCCTCTGAAGGAGAGTGACCATGCTCGCGGAGCACCTCATACTGAGCCTCCAACAAGCCCTCAATAGCACCCATCAATGAGCCACGCTCGCCTGTGAGGTCGGATGTAGCCTCGCGCTGGAATGTAGTCTTGAACAGGTAGCCAGCACCGATACCGATACCGAAGGCGATGGTCTTTTCCTCAGCCTTGCCCGAATGATCCTGATAAACAGCGTATGAGCAGTTCAAACCGCGACCCTCAAGGAACATTGTGCGGAGTGATGTGCCCGAACCCTTAGGAGCCACCATGATGACATCAACGTCAGCAGGAGGAACCACACCTGTGCGATCGTTCCAGTTAATGGCAAAACCGTGTGAATAGTAGAGCGTCTTGCCCGGTGTGAGATATGGCTTGATTTTTGGCCATGCAGCAATCTGACCCGCGTCAGAGAGAAGCATGCAGATGATAGTGCCCTTCTCGGCAGCCTCCTCGATAGAGAAGAGCGTCTTGCCCGGAACCCAACCATCGGCTACAGCCTTGTCGTATGTCTTGCCTGGACGCTGACCTACGATGACGTTGAAACCATTGTCGCGTAAGTTACCTGCCTGACCAGGACCCTGAATACCGTATCCCAAAATGGCAATCGTTTCGTTTTTCAGAACTTCACGTGCTTTTTCCAATGAAAACTCTTTGCTGGTGACGACTGTCTCTACAACGCCACCGAAATTCATTTGTGCCATATTCAAATTGTTTTTAATGCAGTCTACGAACGACCGCGGGTTTATACATTCTTGTTTTCAGTTTTTTTCCAAATATTGGCTATGGGTGTTATATTGTTTCTTTTACAAGTGCAAAGGTAATAAATTATAAGTAACTTGCAAACTTTTCTATCAATTTTTTACAAATAAAAGTTTGCATCTGCACACTTCTTTCATTTCTGTGCCATTATTCTGCGATTTTAGCACCATTACGTCGTATTCTTCGTCCGAATGTTGCTCTACGGCGAAGTGCAGCGTGTCGCCGAAATACGACTCGGCTGTGTATGCTATGTCTATGCGTTGCAGGCGATGGGTCTTATACCAATCGAGTGGCCACATATTGAGAATGTGCTCTATGTACTTCACCGAGTTGATGTGTCCGTTTACGTCCACGTCGCTGTAGTGGGTCTGAACGCTGTGGCTACACTCTGCTGTCTTAGCCACTTTCACACGCTTGAACGGCTCGATGGGGCATTCCTTCTCGGTCTCTATATATTTAGTGATGAGTCCGTCGCGCTCTTGCAGAATGTCTACGGGCTGTCGCGATTCGGTGTCTATCATTGCCCAGATGCTTCGTCCGTAGCCATACACCTTGCCGTCCTTGCCACGGATGGCGTAATTGCGACTTGTGAAGAACTTCATCACATTCTCCACCCACGTGTCCACGGTGATGCGGTCGTAGGCTTCGGGCATCTCGTTCATTTCCATGACGAAGCGCGAAAGCACCCACGTCTTGTGTACGGTGTTGAGATAGTCCATGCCGTAGCCACGCTCGTTGCTATGGAAGTCGGCAGCGTTGAGCAGATGGTTGCCCAGATGACCGACGAAGATGTGGTTGGAAAAGTCACAGTGGAATGGTTCCACGAGGAAGTCGTAACTTCCGATTTTGCTTAGTAGATTCATAGTTAAATAGAAGAAAGCCCCACTCCTTGCCCCTCCCTCCATAGGGAGAGGAGTAGAAAGTGGAGCTTACATTTTTATTTTGTTGTTAATAATTATTTATTCAAATAATCCTGCACAGGCTCATTGAAGCTGCGCGTCACAGCCACACGTCCTGAACGCGAATATTGCAGCAGACATCCAAATCCGTTTAGAGCGCTGAAGAGGTTGTGTACGTCGTCTGTCAGTCCGGCTATCTGCACCGTGGCATACGTCGGATTCACCTCCATCATGCGTGCTCCGCTGCGGCGTATCACACGCGACACCTCAGGATTCTCCATCATCACAGGAGTAGAAATCTTGTAGATAGCAATCTCGTGGATGAAGAGTTCGTCGTCGAGATAGTAGTCAGCCTTGATAACATCTATCTTGCGCTCTATCTGCTTGGTTATCTTTATTATCTGTTCCTCGTTGCTCCAAGCCGTGATGGTGTACTTGTGTATGCCCTTGATGCTCGAAGCCGACACGTTGAGACTCTCTATGTTGACCTGCTGGCGAGTGAACACGGATGTTATCTGATTGAGAATACCTGCGATATTCTCCGAGTAAACCAGCAATGTATATAATTTCTGTTCCACTTTCTTTAACGTTTTAAAGGTTAATCTCAAGAAGCATTTCGTCTACACTCTTTCCCGGAGGTGTCATCGGCAGCACGTTGTCCTCCTCCTTGACAGCACATTCGAGAATGTATGGACCAGGAGTGGCGAGCATTGTCTCGATGGCAGCATGAAGATTCTGTCGCTCGGTCACGACGTTGTAGTTGAGATGATAGCCGTTGCAAATCTGGGCATAGTCGGGATTGAGCATCTTGGTGAACGACTGGCGATGGTTGAAGAACATGTCTTGCCACTGGCGCACGTTGCCAAGATAGTTGTTGTTCATGAGGATTACCTTCACCGGAGCCTGCTGCTCCATGATGGTGCCAAGTTCCTGGATGCTCATTTGGAATCCACCATCGCCTGTGAATAGACAAATGGTGCGGTCGGGAGCGCCGAATGTGGCACCTACGGCAGCTGGCAGTCCGAAGCCCATTGTGCCGAGTCCGCCACTCGTCACTACGCTCAGCTTGCGCTTGAACTTGAAGTAGCGGCACGAGAACATCTGGTTCTGACCAACATCATTCACCAGCACAGCCTCGCCCTTGGTAGCCTCTGCCACAGCATTGACAATCTCGCCCATGAGCAACGGTCCCTCCTGGGGATGGATGGCAGGCTCAATGACACGCTCGGTCTCCTGCTGTAGATAAGGCTTGAAGCTCTCTATCCATTCCTTGTGCTCGTTCTTGTTGAGCATACGAGTGATGGCGGGCAGCGACATCTTGCAGTCGCCCACTACAGACACGTCACTCTTCACGTTCTTGTCTATCTCCACATTGTCTATGTCGAGATGTATTATCTTGGCTTGCTTGGCATAAGTGTCGAGACGACCCGTCACACGGTCGCTGAAACGCATGCCGATGGCAATGATTACGTCAGCCTGCTGAGTGAGCACATTGGGCGCATAGCTGCCGTGCATGCCGAGCATGCCCACGTTGAGATGATGGTCGGATGGAAGAGCCGAGAGTCCGAGCAATGTGCGTGCTGCCGGAATGTCAGCCTTTTCGAGGAACTCTACAAGCTCGTTCTGTGCTCCACCAAGTTCCACGCCATGACCTACGAGTGCCAATGGGCGCTCTGCATTGTTGATGAGCTGGGCAGCAGCTGCCACATGGTCGTCCTGAATCTTGGGATAAGGGTTGTAGCTGCGCACCGATGTCACCTTGGCAGACTGCCACTCGCATGTGCCCACCTGAGCACTCTTGGGGAAGTCGAGCACCACCGGACCCGGACGACCCGTACGCGCTATGTAGAAGGCACGGCTCACAGCCCATGCTATGTCCTCGGGACGGCGTATCTGATAGCTCCACTTGCTGATAGGCTGTGCCAAGCCCACGAGGTCTACCTCCTGGAAAGCATCTGTGCCGAGAGCACTCACGCCCACCTGTCCGGCAATGACGACAATAGGTGTAGAGTCGATCATGGCATCGGCAACACCCGTCAAGGTGTTAGTCACACCAGGTCCGCTTGTCACCAAGCACACACCCACCTCGCCACTAACGCGCGAAAAACCTTCGGCAGCATGTGCAGCCGCCTGTTCATGACGCACGAGGATATGGTCGAAAGCCTTGTTCTCGCCTCTTGTATAGTCGTAGAGAGCATCAAACACCGGCATGATGGCGCCACCGGGGTAGCCAAATATAGTCTTCACTCCCTCGTCCTTGAGAGAGCGCATGAGGGCTTCTGCTCCTGTTATCTGTTCCATATAGTCTTTCTCCTTTGTTTTTAGATTATTCTCACTCCACCCTTATCTGCCGAACTAACGCTCTGTGCGTATGCTCGCAAAGCCTTGCTCACCTTGCGGTCGCGTGTCAGCGGTTGCTGCGGACGTGCCGCCAGTTCCTCGTCGCTTAGCTTCACGTTGATTGAACGGTTGGGGATGTCTATCTCTATGATGTCGCCATCTTTTATCTTTCCGATGTTGCCTCCGGCTGCTGCCTCTGGCGAGATGTGTCCGATGCTGAGTCCTGAAGTGCCACCCGAGAAGCGTCCATCGGTGATGAGGGCGCACTCCTTGCCGAGGTGCATGCTCTTGATATATGATGTAGGATAGAGCATCTCTTGCATACCCGGACCTCCCTTCGGACCTTCGTGTGTGATGACTACGCAGTCGCCACTCTTGATCTTGCCGCCGAGGATGCCCTCGCAAGCTGCCTCCTGTGAGTCGAACACCTTAGCCGGACCGCTAAACTTCCAGATAGAAGGGTCGACACCAGCAGTCTTTACAACACATCCATCCTGAGCAATGTTGCCAAAGAGCACAGCCAGTCCACCATCCTTGGTGTAGGCATGAGAGAGCGAACGTATACAACCATTCTCACGGTCGGCGTCGAGCGACTCCCACTGAGCGTCCTGACTACCCATCTGTGTAGAGAACTTACGACCTGGTGCGCTGTGATAGATGCGGTCTGCCTCGGCAGAAATCTTCTCGCCTGTAATGTCGTATTCGGCCATAGCCTCAGCAAGCGTCATTCCGTCTACACGCTTTGCGTCGCCGTGAATCAGTCCACCACGATTAAGTTCATTCAAGATGCCGAGGATGCCACCTGCACGGTTGCACTCCTGCACACTATATTTCTGAGTGTTTGGCGAGAGTTTGCACAGACATGGCACATGACGACTCAAGCGGTCGATGTCTGCCATCGTAAATTCGGTCTCTGCCTCCTGAGCAATGGCAAGCAAATGGAGCACCGTGTTGGTGCTACCGCCCATAGCAATATCAAGAGTCATGGCATTAAGGAAAGCATCGCGAGTGGCTATGCTGCGAGGCAACACGCTCTCGTCGCCGTCCTGATAATAAGCAAAGGCGTTCTTCACTATCTGACGTGCGGCAGCCTTGAATAGTTCGATGCGATTCTTGTGTGTGGCAAGGATGGTGCCGTTGCCTGGCAGAGCCATACCGATAGCCTCTGTCAAGGAGTTCATCGAGTTGGCGGTGAACATTCCCGAGCAGCATCCGCAACCTGGACACGAACACTTCTCTATCTGCTCAAGGTCGTCGTCCGACACCGTCTTGTCGGCACCCTTAATCATCGCTGTGATGAGGTCGGCATTCTCGCCCTTCCATCGTCCAGCCTCCATAGGTCCGCCCGAGCAGAACACAGTAGGAATATTAAGGCGCATCGACGCCATAAGCATACCCGGTGTAATCTTGTCGCAATTAGAAATGCAAATCATAGCATCAGCCTTGTGGGCATTGACCATGTATTCCACAGAGTCAGCAATAATGTCGCGTGACGGTAGAGAATACAGCATGCCGTCGTGTCCCATAGCAATGCCATCGTCAATGGCGATGGTGTTGAACTCAGCGGCATAGCAACCCATGCTTTCAATTTCCTTCTTAACAATCTGTCCAATCTCATGTAGATGTGTGTGTCCTGGTACAAACTGTGTGAACGAGTTGACAATAGCAATAATGGGCTTGCCAAACTGTTCGTGTTTCATACCTGCGGCGACCCAAAGAGCGCGAGCTCCTGCCATACGGCGACCTTCGGTACACACTGCGCTTCTTAACTGATGTTTCATTTGCATATTGTTTCTAAATTTATCTATTTCTTTTACGTTCTTGTATAAAGTGTCCTGAATTATTTACACTATATATATCTGCAAAGGTAATCAGTTTTTATATAACGACCAACGATTCTTAAGTAAAAATTGAACATTTCAGCGAAATTGATAATGAAAACGGATTCACATATTACATTTTAATACTATAACAGCACAATACATTTTATAATGTGCAATTACAAAGTGTCAGTCTTTCACTATCTTCTTGCCATCTACTATATATATGCCACGTGGCAACATGTCGATGCCTATGTTCATGCGCTGACCGCACAGATTGTATATTGTGCCGTGACTTGAAGAAACTGGCTTGTCGGCATGATGTATGGCTGTGGTCTGACTGCCGTTTGAATTGGATGGTGTGTCGTCCAGAACTATGGAATAATTGACACCAGGCGACGAAGCCTCGAAACCGACCGACGGAGCTGCCGAAGGAAGGCGAAAATAGCAACGCATTCCCAACAACTCGCCCTGCTTGTTGGGCGTAACAAGTCGCAATCCGCTGCTTCCGACAAAACGCACACTGCCGTTGGCGGGCAACATGGTGGGGTCGAATGCTCCAACAAACGAATATTTGCCATTGTCTGTGCTTTTCTCCACAGTCATTCCTACATCCGTATACACAATCTTCTTGTGCAGTCGGGGCGCAATGATGTCCTCGCCATTCGCTTCATTGGGCTTCAGTATATATGGTTTGCCAGCCTCTGTGCTGTAAACTCGGTTGAAACGAAACACCACATTCTTATCTGCCTTGTCATCATCGTCGTCATTTGCCTTGTCATCTTCTGCCGTAGCAGATTCATAAGCGTAGAATGCAGCACCGCCAAACGCCGTCTGTATGTCGTCTTGATTGAGGGCTACGGGAATACACATCGTATAATATCCACCATCGGCACAGAATGTGCGGTCGATAATGAGGGTGCGCACACGTGCATCGCGCTTATCACTAAGCAAAGCCGTATTGCCGCCTTGCTCGCTGAGAGTAAGTTCGTCGTAAACAACAGGAGTGTTCAGCTTGCGATATATTTGAACAGGACGGACCGAACCCTTACTTGAATAGCAACCGAAATCTCTATTTCCACATCTCAAATAAAACCCTTCTTTATATTCCACCACACAATCGCCATTGGGCTGAAAACTCATTTTCTGCTTGTTCAGATGGTTTCTCAAGTCATTGCCTATAGACAAATCATAAGACGACAAACGCACAACAAGCCAGTTGCCATCGTCTGTAGCCATTGCCCACGCATCGCCGACAGTCTGTAGGGTGAATATGCACAAGCTGTCATTTACAGCCTCTACCGTCTGCTCCTCAGTATCAAAGCGCACGCTACAACCTTTCAGTCTTGAGCCTTTCTTGTAGGCAGTCAGTCCTGTTTTGTAGTCGCGACATACCACTATCACCTTGTCGCCTTTCTTCAGCATCGCCCCATCTGTTATGGGTACAAAGACATCGCCCACAGCAGCATTCATGGCAACATTGCCAAGCAACACCACGACAAGCGTAAATAGAACACGCAACACAAAGTTTCTCTTATTCTGCAATTCTTTCATTAGAGTCAAAAATGGTTAGGTTTAAGATTGAACAAATTTAGAGATTAGTTTTAACATGACAAAATATTTAAAGGCAAAATCATAAGCACATACAGAAGTTAGAAGAAAAAGATGTAACTTTGCAGTCAAAAATTAACAATATACATGAAGATAGGCAATATAGAATTTGGTCCTAATCCTCTTTTCCTCGCCCCGATGGAGGATGTTACGGACATAGGTTTCCGCATGCTGTGCAAGCGTTTCGGAGCTGCAATGGTTTACACGGAGTTTGTGTCGGCTGAAGCATTGGTGCGCTCCATCAAGTCGACTGTCAACAAGCTTACCATCAGCGACGAAGAGCGTCCCGTTGGCATTCAGATATACGGCAGAACAACTGCCGACATGGTGGAGGCTGCCAAGATTGTGGAGCAGGCTCACCCCGATGTGATAGACATCAACTTCGGTTGCCCTGTGAAGAAGGTGGCTGGCAAGGGCGCTGGCGCTGGCATGCTTAGGAATATTCCGCTGATGCTGGAGATAACACGCGAGGTGGTGAAGGCTGTCAATGTGCCTGTGACGGTGAAGACCCGACTGGGTTGGGACTACGACAACCTCGTCATCACCGACCTTGCCGAACAACTGCAAGACTGTGGCATCCAGGCTCTGACCATACATGGCAGAACACGCGGACAGATGTACACTGGACAGGCTGACTGGACGCTGATTGGCGAGGTGAAGAACAATCCTCGCATACACATACCCATCATTGGCAATGGCGACATCACCACTCCAGAGGAGGCTCGTCTTGCCTTTGAACGCTATGGTGTGGACGCTGTGATGATTGGACGTGCCACATTCGGCAGACCGTGGATATTCAAGGAGATACGCGACTATCTCGACAACACTGGAGCTGCTCAGCTTACTGTGGACGAGAAGATTGACTTGCTCGAAGAACAACTGCGCATCAATGTAGAGCGCATCGACGAGTATCGTGGCATTCTGCACACTCGACGCCACTTGGCTGCATCTCCTATATTCAAGGGCATACCCGACTTTCGACAGACTCGCATCACTATGCTCAGAGCCACAACGGTGGACGAACTGAAGAATATATTGAATGAGTGTCGCGAACGTCTGCGTGCTCTTTGATAACGATAACAATAACAGTTAGCGTTTTGTTCATAGCCTAAACCTTGCAACAAGTGGCAAGTGATCGCTGAACCCATTAAGGTAGCGCGGACCAATATAGTTGCGACGTGGTTTCACTCCACCATATTTCTCGTCTGGCTCTATCAGAAATAGAGCGTCGTTGACATAACACTCGGCGACGCTCTCTGCCAAAGACTCACTCACTATTATATGGTCGAGGCTGCCCCATCTGCCTTGATATCTGTATGTGGCTTTGGCTCCATTGCTCCCCTTTGCCTTTTCGGATATGTCCTTCATCCGTTTGCTGCACAGCAGCCTTATGCTCTCCGACTTGTTGTAGTCGTTGAAGTCGCCAGCAAGTATTATCTTTGCTTCTGCCGACACATTATATATCGAATCAATCACAGTAGCCACACTTTCTGCCGCCGCCCTTCTGAATGGACGCGAGCGCATCTCGCCGCCACGTCTACTCGGCAGATGTGCCACTATTACATGCAGCGTGTCGCCCGAAGCCACTACGCCCGAAGCATACAGAATGTCGCGTGTGGGTCGCATTCCCTTCACCAGTTTCACTCTCACGCTGTGACTCTCTATCAGCCTGAACGAATAGGGCGAATACATCAGGGCGACATCTATGCCACGTTCGTCGGGCGAGTTGGTCATCACATATTCATAACGAGCATTGCGCAGCAGACTACGCTTTGTCAAGTCGCGCAGCACGCTGTCGTTCTCCACCTCACACAGAGCCACCATGTCGGGCAGTTGCCAAGACTTACCATTATTCACTCCTCCCTCTGATAGCTGGTTGGTCACTTGCTGTTCGCCACACGACAAAATGGTCTGCCCCACCCTATTCAGCTTCTGCCAATAGCGTGTACGTGTCCAATGATACGCTCCATCTGGCAGAAACTCCGTATCATTCTTCAACGAGTCGTGCTGGCAGTCGAAAAGGTTCTCGCAGTTGAGTTCTACAAATGTGAAGAGGGAGATTAAGAGTAGGGGTAGAGTCATAGAGAATGTGTTTTTTATAGATTCAACTTCAAGGCCAACTCAATATTATCTTCTTGTTTTGCCAAACACATCAGAATGCGTACCTGTTGTCAGCATTAAGAGAGTCAATTCATCATCATTCTGTTCCCAAACTAACAACCAGTCTGGTTTTATATG
>CAKPST010000042.1 GCA_934183355.1 uncultured Prevotella sp. | reverse complement strand
AGGCATGGACGCATTAAGACTAAGTGCATGAATACACAAAGCCAATTTATCCACCCCAAAATTAATATATTTTTTGCAAACAAAAGAAAGGAAGCAAAAGAAAATGTACAAACTGAATACAAAAGCTGTTCTACCTAGCTTGTTTGCTATCCTAAAACCGCCACAACAGCCACCACACTACAATTGAAATGATACTGCGTGACAAATGAAATGAGACGGCGCACCTATTGGAATGAGAGCTCGTTCCAATTGATGCCAACTCACGAATCAAGCCGAATTATGTAACAAATACATTACTTTTATCGTAAAAACAACGGGGATGCAGTCTATACACTGCATCTTTATGATGAATTATGCAGTGTATAGACTGCATGTTTTTGGTGATTTATGCAGTATACAGACTGCATCTTTGCCAAAAAGATGCTGTTTATATCATTTATTTATGCTATCTTTGCAATTAGAATAGTATAAATGCAAAGATTATGGACAAGAATGTTTTAAAGCAAATCATACTTTGGCAACAGGAATTTGTGGGCAAGGTAAAACTTCAAGGACGCAACATTAGTTTGGAAGAAAATGCAAACTATGTATTGGTTGGCATTCGTCGTGCCGGTAAGTCTTACATGCTTTATCAGAAGATTCAGGATCTTGTGGCTAAAGGACATTCTTTGGAAGAAATCCTGTTTATCAACTTTGAGGACGAACGTATCACCGACATTCGCAAAGAAGAGTTGCACCTTATACTTGAGGCTTATCGCGAAATGTTCAGTCATCAACCTATCATCTTTTTGGATGAAATTCAGAACGTAGAAGGATGGGAACACTTTGCCCGCAGATTAGCAGACGAGAAATATCGTGTCTACATCACCGGAAGCAATGCTCACATGCTTAGTCGCGAGATAAGTTCTACATTGGGTGGAAGATATTTGACAAAGGAGATACATCCTTTCTCTTTCGAGGAATATCTGGAATATCAACATGTACATCTTACTAAATTCTGGGAACTGTCGCCTGTAAAGAATGATGTATTAAGACTTTTTTCCGATTATTTCTACTATGGTGGACTGTCTGAGGTTTTCAACATGCAAGACAAGAAGTCGTGGCTTCAATCGCTTTATCAGAAGATTTTGTACTCAGACATCGTTATAAGAAAAGGTGTTAGGAATGAGCGTAGTCTTCGCTTGCTTATAAGAAAACTGGCAGACAGCGTTATGCAACCTACAGCCATTAAACGCTTGCAAAACATTCTGCAAGGAGACGGTACAAAAATAGCAAGAGAAACCATTGCTTCATATCTCGACTATCTGCACGAGTCATTCCTCACATTCAGCATCAGCTCGTTCACCGACTCTATCTCCGAACGTGAGACTATAAAGAAGCATTACTTCTACGACAACGGCATCCTAAACCTGTTTCTCTTTCAGCCAGAGACAAAGTTATTGGAGAATCTTGTAGCCATACAACTTTACAAGAAGTATGGCGAAGACTTGTATTATTACAACAAAAATATGGAGGTCGACTTCTGTGTACCTAAATACGGATTGCTCGTTCAGGTGTCTTATCGCATGACTGAAGACGCAACTCGTAATCGGGAAATCTCTGCGCTGCAAAAAGTAGGAAAGTTCCTAAATGCCAAGAAATGCATGATAATAACTTACGACCAAGAAGAGACAATACCTTCTGCAGAACTTGGGATGGATATTGAGGTTGTGCCGGTGTATAGTTTTTTGCTGGATGAGGAGAAATATTAGAACAAAAAGATGTAATGAAACAATAATATAATGTTTTTTCTTTTTTATCTGCAATACTGCAAGCATGTTGTCAGCCTATTGAATAATCAATTATATATCAACGAGTTACACCGATAAGAAGACTTGCAGTAGCTAAGAATAATCTGCAACAATCTGCAACAATCTGCAAGCATCTGCAACAATCTGCAATCTGTAGGAGGTATGGTCCTTCGAGACGTTCAGCGAGTCCAGAAGGTAGATGAATTTGTTTAGAAGTCCAGAAGGGACGACATAATATAGGATAGGGTTCAGCCCTATTTGTTGAGGATTTTCAACTCTATACAGTTCGTACGAGGGCTTGGACGGTTCGTACGAGGGCTTGGTACGATTAGTACGAGGGCTTGATACGGTTAGTACGAGGGCTTGGTATGGTTAGTACGGAGACTTAAATAGGAATTGCAGTTGTTGCAGATGGAATCGCAATCTGCAAGCAATCTGCAAGCGTAGGTAACTGGCTGTTGCACAAAAGGTTGCACATGCTCAACAACAAGGAATTGCAGTATTGCAGATGAAAACAAGAAAAATGTTTCATGGGGGAAAATGCGTTAAGTTGTTGGGTATGTTCAAAATAATTGCTAAATTTGCAAATTATGGAAGATAGAGTATTGCGTGAATTGCCCCCGCTACTTGAGAGCGACTTCATGTATGTGGCGGACCGGCGAAAGAAAGAATTTACCTACCCGATACACAAGCATGAAGTCTTTGAGCTAAACTATGTGGAGAATGGGGAGGGTGTGTTGCGTATTGTCGGCGACAGTTCGGAGACGATAGGCAATCGTGAACTTGTGCTCATAACAAGTCCCGACCTGGAGCACGTGTGGGAACAAGGCACGTGCCACAGCGAGGAGATACGCGAGATAACTGTGCAGTTTCACTTCGACTTCAACAGTTCATACAGCCTCTTTAATCGCACGCCCCTGATTCCTATCAAGCGTCTATTTGAGAAGGCACGCAAGGGAGTTGCGTTCACTCCTGATACTATCGAGAAGGTGTATCCGCTTCTCGACAAACTCTCATCTACTAAAGACAAATTTTATTCTGTTATCAATTTCCTCTCAATCCTTTACGAACTTTCACTTGCCGAAGGAACACGCGAACTTGCATCATCATCATTTGCCAAGGTGGATATTGACAGCGACAGTCGCCGCATACTAAAGGTGAAGGAATACATCAGCAAGCATTTCACCGAAGAAATTCGTCTTGCCGACCTTGCCGACCTTGTGGGAATGTCCACTACATCGTTCAGCCGTTTCTTCAAGCTGCGCTCTGGCAAGACTCTCAGCGACTATGTGGTGGAAATGCGTCTCGGTGTGGCTGCCCGCAAGCTTGTCGACACCACCGACAGCATCAGCGAGATATGCTACGACTGCGGTTTTAATACACTGAGCAACTTCAACCGCCTGTTTCGCAAGCACAAGGGATGCAGCCCGAGAGAATTTCGCGAGAAATACTTCAAGACCAAGATTATAGTGTAAAAACCCAAAACAAATAATCAAAACAAACTATGATAAATTTTTCCAAACGTATTTTTCTTCCGGCATTGGCACTGATGATGCTTTCGGGCGCTGCCAATGCCGAGAATATCAGCGTGTCTACACCCAAGACATCGCTCGTAGTGGATGCCACCAAGGGTGGAGCATTCAAATTTGTGTATTATGGCGACAAGCTTTCAGATGCCGACATAGCCACACTCCAGGCTGGCGGAACGGCTGGCAAGGACGCTTATCCGGTGTATGGCATGATAGGCGAATCGGCTGCTGCACTCTCGGTGCGCCATGCCGACGGCAACATGACTCTTGAGATGGATGTTGATAGCTACACCACTACAACCGAAAAGAACGCCAAAGTGCTCAAAGTGAAGCTCAAAGACCGCGTATATCCCTTCTACGTCACCGTGTGCTATCGTGCCTACAACGATGTGGACATTATCGAGATGTGGACCGAGATAAACAACGGTGAGAAGTCTACCGTCACTCTCGCGCAATTCGACTCAGCCTATCTGCCCATACGTCGTGGCAATGTATGGATGTCGCACTTCTACGGTGCATGGGCAAATGAGGCACAGCTGTCGGAAGAAGAGCTGAAGCCCGGCACATTCATTATTGACAACCATGACGGAACACGTAATGCACAGACATCACGTGGAGAGGTAATGTTCTCGCTCGACGGCAAGGGTCAGGAGAATACTGGCCGTGTTATCGGTGCCGCCATTTGCTATTCGGGCAACTACAAGCTGCGCACCGTCACCGACGAGTCGGAGTATCACCAGTTCTTCGCCGGCATTGACGAATACAACTCGGAGTATCACTTGGCTAAGGGCGAGACCTTCACCACTCCCGTCACAGCCTTCTCGTACAGCAAGGAGGGAATGAGCGGAGTGAGCCGCAACTTCCACAGTTGGGGACGCAAGTATAAGCTGATGAACGGCAATCGCGAGCGCAAGATTCTGCTCAACTCATGGGAGGGTGTATATCTCGACATCAAGGAGCCGGAAATGGCGCAGATGATGGCTGACATCAAGTCGATGGGTGGCGAACTGTTCGTCATGGACGACGGATGGTTTGGCAATAAGTACAAGCGAAGCATCGACAACTGTGCGCTGGGCGACTGGGTTGTAGACAAGCAGAAGCTGCCTCACGGCATTGAGGGCCTCCTTGCCGAAGCCAAGAAGCAGGGCATAAAGTTCGGCATCTGGCTTGAGCCGGAAATGTCGAACACCAAGAGCGAACTCTTCGAGAAGCATCCCGAATGGGTGATTAAGGCTCCTAAGCGCGACCTTAAATGCGGACGTGGCGGCACACAGGTGGTGCTCGACCTGGGCAATCCTAAGGTGCAGGACTTCGTGTTCTCTATCGTAGACGACATGATGACGAAGTATCCCGAGATTGACTACATCAAGTGGGACGCCAACATGAACATCTCAAACCACGGTTCGCAGTATCTCACAGCCAACAACCAGAGCCACCTCTACATCGAGTATCACCGCGGTTTCGAGAAGGTGTTGCAGCGTATACGCGCCAAATATCCCAAACTGACCATACAGGATTGCGCTTCGGGCGGCGGACGTGTCAACTGGGGCACACTGCCCTACTTCGACGAGTTCTGGACAAGCGACAACACCGACGCCCTGCAACGTGTATACATGCAGTGGGGAACCAGCTATTTCTTCCCTGCCATAGCCATGGCATCCCACATCTCCAACGCCCCCAACCATCAGACAGCCCGCACCGTGCCATTGAAGTATCGCACCGACGTAGCCATGAGTGGCCGTCTGGGCATGGAGATACAGCCTAAGGTGCTTAGCGAAGCCGATAAAGACCAGTGTCGAAAGGCTATAGCCGACTACAAGCGCATACGTCCTATCGTGCAGTTTGGCGAGCTCTACCGCCTGCAGTCGCCCTACGACAAGAAGGGTGTGGCATCGCTCATGTACGTGACAGACGCTAAGGACAAGGCTGTGTTCTACTGGTGGAAGACCGAGTCATTCTGCAACCAGCACCTGCCACGCATCCCAATGGCTGGACTCAACCCACAGAAGCGCTACCGCATCACCGAGCTTAACCGCATCGACAAGACTCCTCTCTCATTCGAGGGCAAGACGTTCTCAGGCGAATATCTCATACAGAACGGACTGGAGATTCCCTACAGCCACAACGCCGATTGGGGCAAAGCCAACGAATGGGCAAGCCGAGTGCTGCTGCTCGAAACCGCTGAGTAGGATAAGTAGCGGAGATCTCCGGTATCCGCTGCACCAAGCATAAAAACAAAAAATCCCGGCAAGCTATCCTGTTAACCAGGACTGCTTGCCGGGATTTTTTTGTATTGTTATATCCTTATAAATCGTGCTACGTGAACATTAGCGTACGACGTGCTTCTTGCCGTTCATAATATAGAGTCCGTGCTGCGGAACGGCGTTGAGCTTGCGTCCGTCGAGCGAATAGATTGCATTATCGGTCTTGACAGATGTTGTGACATGACTG
The DNA here is from genome assembly GCA_934183355.1 of uncultured Prevotella sp. Lineage (GTDB taxonomy): Bacteria > Bacteroidota > Bacteroidia > Bacteroidales > Bacteroidaceae > Prevotella. Next base: position 15,380 of record CAKPST010000042.1, on the reverse strand, counting down.
ATAGCTGTTGCTACCTCACGCACAATCTGAACACTGTTGATAGTGAAGTTCTTGCCCTGGATGTAGAGCTTGTCGGCACTGATATCAGCTATAAGCTGTGCTGTAAGCTCCATATCGAACACAGTCTTGCTGGCAGCGAGGTCGGTGCAATCAAGAATGTTGTGCCACTCGGGGCTGTTGGCGCAGAGCTGTATCTGTGCGTCGCCCTCAGTGGTATAGTTGATGCGCAAGAAGTCGCCTTCCTTTACACCAGCCTCGGCAAAGAGCGAACCTGCAACCTCTACAGTTGGGTCCCAGTTGCCTATTGTAGCAGGTGTATCGAGCAATGTGGCAACAACAGTTTTCTCAGCAGGCTGCGGAGCTTCAGATGTGAGTTCTACCTTGAGCAGATTGACATCCTCGCCACCCTGCACACGTATACCGTTCGACTTTATTGCCTCGATGGTTTCGGTAGTAATGGCATAGTTGCCGGTTGACTCAGAGCTTACAAGCAATTCTGTCCAAGGATAGTTGGCAACGAGTTTGAAACCGCCATTCTCAGTAGTAACAACGATGACATCGCCAACCTGAGCATCTGCCAATTTAGCTCCTTCTATCTGCACGCCGTCGTTCCAGTTGAGCGCCTGCTTGCCTTCGAATAGTACTGTTGTGGCTGCCGACATGAAGACGCAGCACATGAATGACATGATAGTTGAAATAAAGAATCTTTTCATACTGTTTTTGTTTTAAGTTATTTTTTTACTATACGGATGTTTCCTATGCAGAAGTCGGCATTGTAGGCTGCCGAGGGCTGCATTGTGATTCGCAATGTCTGCCATGATTCGGCTGCGCTGATGCCCTTGGTTGCCATCGGAGCAAGTGGAAGTGTCACGGTCTGCCAGTTGCCGAAGGTGTTTATGCCCGCACCGTCGGCAGGATTCCATGCGTAAGAGTCGCCCCAGTTGAAGCAGAACTTCAGTCCGGTAGCCTCTGTAAGCGGATGATCCTTGGTGTTGAGCACCTCAAACTTCAGTACATAGTCGTCGAGATTGGTCATGTCACCAGCGTCAATCATATTACAGCTGATGTCGTAGGTGTTCCAAGCCCATGCGTCGAAATTGCCGGTGAAGTGTAGATGCTTATAGCCGAGAGCCGAAGAAGCTGTCGATGTGGCATCGTCGCCCTCTATTTCTACGTTCAGAGCACCGTCCTTGCTGATTGATACACCGTCGAAGTCGGCATAGAGAAGATTAGCTGTCGGGCGGAAAGGCAGACTTACGGTCTGCTCCGAACCGTCGCTTGCCGACCACTTCAGCGTGACGAGCGAGTTGTCGGGAGTGCCTTCGGGAATCTGTATCTTCATCGACTGCTTTGTTACGTCGCTCACTGTAGCTTCCTTGTCACCAACAAACACCTTTGACTGCGAGCCGAACTCATAAACGTCGAAGTTGGCACCACTCAGCGTAACTGTTCCGCCAGCATTAGCAAACTCGTTGTCAAGACAGCCAACAGTGAGCGATGGGAACGGCACAACGAAGTCGAACGAAGCCGAGCCGCGGTCGGTAGTGTATTCAATCTTGTTGACATGTTCGAACGACAGTGTCTCGGGCACACGCACATTGGCGTAAGTGGAAGCCGTATAGATGTCGTCGAGCGCCACTGGCACAGTATTGAAAGTTATCGACTTGACGTTGTTGAGGTTCTTACCCTCAATGCGCACCATCGTACCAATCTCCGCCTGGGTGATAGGTGTTGTGAGTGCAGTGTCGCCTATGTTATAGACAGCCTTTATCTCGGGCGCTCCGGCATTAGCCATCTTGTCGGCAGCGGTATATCCGTCGTTGAATTCGACGATGTCGTCGCACGAAACAAGTGTCATGGAGAGCGTTGCAGCCGCAAAGATGGCTGCAATTGCTCTTATGTGAAATCTGTTATGTTTCATTTGTCCTAAATAATTCAAAATTCAAAATTCCTAATTCGTAACTCGTAATTCCTAACTCGTAACTCCCATTAGTTCCATCCCGGATTGTTCTTCGTGATATACTTGTTGGTATTAATCTCCGAAGCTGGAAGCGGATAGAGCAGACAACGCGACTGGCGCACCTTGCTTACACCCGAGTCGTCGGAACCTTCGAGAGCGTTCATAGCGTCGAGATAGATGCCCCAACGAATTAGGTCCCAACGGCGGTCGCCCTCGCATGCAAACTCCTTGGCACGCTCCTCGATGATAGCCGAACGACGCTTGAGCTGAGTATCAAGTGCACCGTTGCCTTCGAGCACTGCCTCAGTGGCATTAGAGCGTTCGCGTACATTATTAAGATACTTCACTGCATTGTCGGCATTGCCCAACTCGTTCTCAGCCTCGGCATAAACGAGCAGCACATCGGCATAACGAAGGAACGGCCAGTTGCAGTCGGCATCCTTAATGGCATCGTTAGTTACGTCGTCATACTTTGTGGTGAACGCCAGACACTGCGAGTCCATCGAGTAGTAGTAGCTCACACCGTCGGCATAAATGCCTGTAGGGTCAGCCACTTTCTCGCCGTTGAGGTTGTAGCCCGTAGCCTTGAGTGTGTACTCCTCATCATTAGGATAGTAGAAACCTGAGTTCGACTGCTCCTGAGTGTAGGCACGCCAGCGATGCTTCACACCCTTAACGATGCGCAGATCGTCGTGGTCGAAGAGGTCGTACCAGTGGCGTGTGCAACCAATCCATCCACCCTCCTGAATAAAGTCGGAACCTGCAGCCGTCTTATAGCCTGCATACTGTGTATGGATGGCGTTCTTGTAGGTAGCATCGCCGCTAACGCTGCCCACAGAGAACATAAACTCGCTTGCCGTAGCGTTAACTCTCTTCCAGAGATTGTCGTAAGCAAGCAGTTCGTACGAACCGTACTTGCCGTCGATAACGTCCTTAGCCCAGTCAGCAGCCTTCTGATAGAGAGCCTTAGCGTCGAGCTGTTCGTATCCGCTGACAGCTTGCTTCTGCAATGTTATGCTGCGCAATGGGGCGTAAGTCTGCGTGTCGCCCGAACCGTTGTAGGTCTTGCCCGAGCGTATAGTAATCTCCGTTCCAGCTGGCATAGCCGATGCAGCCTCTGTGGCGTACACCTTGGCAAGCAGTCCGGCAGCCGATCCGGCAGAAGCATGACCTGCCTGCCATGCAGCGTCGGTGTTCTTGTACATCATCGTTGCAGCCGACTCCAGTGTAGAAGTGATGTATTCGTAAACCTTGTCGACCGACTGGCGCGGCTGGCTTATATTCTCATACTTCGAGTCGTTGGCCTGAATGGGCACCTCGCCGTAGGCACGCACAAGCAGGAAGTAGGCAAGCGCCTTCTGGAAGCGCACCTCACCAATGAAGTTGTTCTTCTGTGTCTCGGTGATGTTGCGCATCTCTTCGATGCGGTTCTCAGCCTTGTTGGCACGGGCAATGAGTCCGTAACAGCCTTTCCACAAGGCGTCGGTGACGTCGTTCTCGCCCTGGAAGTTGCCAGTGCCGAACTTGTTGAACATCCAGTCGGGACCAGATATGTAGTCGGCATCAATCTCCAATACACGCGGGAAGTAGCCCCAGCAGAACATGTCGTAAATCCACTTGCTGTACACACCAGTCACCCACGACTTTGCAGCATCTTCGCTGTCGCCCACCTTCTCTTCGGTTATCTGGCCGTCGGGATTCTCCTCTATCCAACTGTCGCAGCTTGTGAGGCAAAGAGCCGCAGCTGCAAGGGTGAGGACGGATAATATATTCTTTTTCATTTTTGTATGAGTCATTTAGATTGTTAGAAAACGATGTTCAGTCCGAATGCAAAGCTGCGCGAACTTGGATAAGAGTAGCTGTCGACACCAGGACAAGCTGCATTGTTGCCACCTGCGTTCACATCGGGGTCAAACCAGCTGTAGTTGGTTATGGTGAAGAGGTTGTTGGCAGTGAACGTCAAGCCTATCTTCTCGATGAACTTGGTGGGATGAACGAAGTCATAACCCAGTGTGATGTACTTCATCTTCAGATAGCTGCCGTTCTCGATGAATCGGTCGCTCATCAGCCATGTACGTGTATAGCCTGCTGTAGCCTTAGGCCACTTGGCTGTTGCTGCAGTTTCGGGTGTCCAACGCGAGTTGTAAGCATCGACGGTGATATTACCGATATTTGACATCTGAATGTCAGTAAGGTTATAGTTGAAAATGTCGTTGCCCTGACTACCCTGCATCATAAACGAAAGGTTGAAGTTCTTCCACGACAGATTGGATGTGAAGCCGTAGGTGAAGTCGGGGTTGGTGTTGCCAATGATGGTGCGGTCCTTCTCTGTGATATAGCCGTCGCCGTTGAGGTCGCGATACTTTATCTCGCCCACATGCTTCAGAGCCTCGCGGTCGGAGAGGTTGGCATACTCCTTGAACGAGCGCACCTCGGCAATGTTGTCGTAGAATCCATCCTCTACATATCCGAAGATTGTACCTATCGGACATCCGTTGCGCTGCAAGTACATCTGGTCGGCCTTGCTCCAAAGAGCCGTAGCATACTGGTCGCCTTCGAGTCCGCTAATACGGTTGCGGTTCATGGCGAGGTTGGCTGAGATGTTCCACTTCACCGGAGTCTTTGTCAGCACGGCATAGTTGAGTGTGAACTCAAGACCCTCGTTGGTGACATTGCCCGAATTGATAAGCATCTGTCCGAAGCCCGAACTTGCCGGAATAGTTACGTTCTGCAGCAGGTCGCGTGTCTTCTTGTAATAGTAGTCGACAGTGAACTGCAAGCGGTTGTCGAAGAATCCGAAGTCGATACCGGCGTTGAACTGTGCAGTTGTCTCCCACTTAAGGTCGGGATTGGTAGGTCCGCGCCAGTCGATGAGCGAATAGCCGTTCTGCAATGTTCCGTTGTAAGGATAGTTGGCGGCATTGAGAATGCTCAGTGTGCGATAGGCACCGATGCCCTGATTACCTGTCTCGCCATAGCTCAGACGGAACTTAAGGTTGCTGAATATGTTGAGATTCTTGATGAAAGCCTCGTCACTGGCACGCCATGCGAAGGCTCCCGAGAAGAATGTAGCCCACTTATGATTCTTGGCAAAGCTTGAGCTGCCGTCGGTACGCACACTACCTGTAAACATATACTTGCCATTGAGCGTATAGTTGATGCGGGCAAGGAACGACTCAAGAGTCTGTTCGGTCTTGCTTGAAGCGATAACAGCACGATCAAGAGCCAACGACATGTCGGCATCCTTGGTCATATCGGTAGGGAAGTTGGTGGCAGTCATTGATTCCGTCTCGCCAACACCTTTCTCAAAGGTCATACCAGCCACTGCATTGATAGCGTGCATGCCCCATGTCTTGTCGAAGGTGAGGATGCTCTCGGCTGTCATGCTCTTCCAAATGTTAGAAGCCTTGCCGCCCTTGCCGTTGTATGGAGCCTTGCCCTCCTGAGTGTGGCGGTCGTAGTAGGTGCCACGATGACCGTCGTTGTAGCCAAGACCGAGGTTCTGGCGGAACTTAAGCCATGATGTTATCTTAGCCTCAAGATACGAACTTGAGAACCATGATATCTGCTTCAACTCGTCCTTAGCACCGTGTACATAATTGTATGGGTTGGCAGCGAGCCAGTTGAGTTCGTCGAGCTGTTCGGTAGAAGTGTGTACTCCATATGTAGATGGGAAGATAAGAGCCGAACGGATGATGCCCGTATTCTCCGAATTGGTGCGCTGGAAGTTGGTCACGGTGTTGGTGAAGAACGAGCTTGCACCTATCTCCAAGTACTTGTTGATGTGTCTGCCAATGTTGAGCGACACGCCGTAGCGGTCGAAACCAGTGTTGCGTATGATACCGTCCTGTGTGGTATAGTTGCCCGAGAAGCTGTACCATCCCTGGTCGCTGCCTCCACTTACGCTGAGACTGTAGTCTTGCTGCCAACCAGTGCGATAGATTTCGTCCTGCCAGTCGGCTCCTGCCACCTCGTCGACGTTGCCATATTCGTCCTGACGTATGCCAGGATTGAGGAAGTCGTCAGGCGAAGGATTGTATGTACCCTTGCTGTATACGTAGCCATTGCCAACGTAGGGATATTCCCACTCGCCAGTATATGGATTCTTCTGTGTGCCACCCTCGTAGTAGCGGCTATTCTCGGCAGCCTCATTCTGATAGAGAGCGTATGTGCGAGCGTCGAGCACATTGACACGTTTGGCGATGTTCGATACGCTCCACTTGGAGTTGAACTCAACCTTTGGTTTGCCGTCGCCCTTCTGTCCGCGCTTCGTAGTGATGATGACAACACCATTGGCACCACGCGAACCATATATAGCTGTAGCCGAAGCGTCCTTCAATACCTCAATTTTCTCGATGTCGTTAGGATTGATCATCGACAGAGGCGAAGTCGATTGGTTGTTGCCATCGTTGGCACCACTCTTAGGAGCACCGTTAGGGTCGGTGCCATAAGGAACGCCATCGACAATATAAAGAGGCTGCGACGATGTGGTGAACGAGTTGGCTCCACGCACAGTGATGCTCACACCAGCACCAGGCGAACCGTCGTTCTGCGAAATGTTGACACCAGCAATCTTACCCTGCAGACCGTGAGCCACATCGGAGGTACCACCCTTCATAAGCTCGTCGCTCTTAATCTGTGTCATTGAACCTGTGAGGTCGCGCTTCTTCATCGTACCATATCCTATGACAACCACCTCGTCCATTACCTCGGCATCCTCCTTAAGAGTCACCTCAATGTACGACTTGCCCTTTAAGTTAATCACTTGGGTCTTATATCCGACCATCGAAACTTGAATGATAGACTTGCCCTGTGGCAATGTGAATGAGAAAGCGCCATTTATGTCGGTGACACCTCCAACATTAGTGCCTGGCACCTGAACACTTGCACCTATCATAGGCTCGTTGTTCATAGCTCCATCAAACACCTTACCCTTGATGGCTGTCTGTGCGTATATGCTTATGCTTATCAGCAAAAGCACAACATTTAAGAATAACTTTTTAGACATTGTTTTTAGTTATTTATTATTTTATTCTATATGCATCAATTCTATTCTGTTCAATACAAATCCACGACCTGTCACCACCAGTCCGGATGTCTTGACATTGTCGAGCGATGTGGCGTCGAAGGTAAGCACTACATCGTTGCCGTCGAGTGTCTGCCACTGCGGTTCGATAGCCCCAGAAAGGTCGTGCCACTTGCCATGATTCTCGCGGAGCGACATCTGCGGAACAATACCCTCCTGCTTCGGCAGCAACTTATAGCTGATGACGAGCACATCGTTCTGGGTAGAATGCTGAAATGGTTCGGCAGTGATGCGTAGGTTGGCGCTCCAGTCGTTGGGGAAAGTCTGCTCGCCATGAAATAGTTCGCCAGGCTTTAGTTTATACTCTTTTGGTGCGCGTTGGGCTGTGGATGTGTCGTCAGAGCGTTGACCTACAAACGACACTATGCTCAACTGGTCGAGCTGATAGTCCTTGCCACCTATGCGCATGGCTACATTCTCGCCACCGCCGGCAAGCTGAAGCTTGATGAACGGAGCCTCATCATCAATATAATACATGAACGAATCGCCACCAACGGGTGCGCCGTCTACTGTCTTGTCGATAGGATTCCATGTCAGATCCATTATCTTCACTGCCGAACCTGGCTTTGTCTTGCTGACATGCAGCTTCAAGGCATCACCAACCTTCAATGCAGCCAGAGCCTTGCCCTTAATCTCGGCACATCCACTCCAGTTGCTATCCATCTTGGCGGCAGGTCCGGTCCACACTATATTCTCCTGATAGTCGGCAGCGTTAGAGAGCGTTGCATATAGTATGCGGTAGTCGTGTCCACCTATGCACACTCCATATTGCTTCAGAACGGGAAGCATATCGGCAGTGATAGTCATGCGAAACGGTCCAGCAATGCCGAAATACTTATATTGCTCGGCTATAGCCTGCCAATCATTAGGATTCTGAAATGTGCCTTGCGACGAACGTTTGAAGCCATCGGTGTACACGGTGAGCACGTCGCCAGCCTCAGCTTCGGCAAAGAGGCGTGACTCAAGCACTATCCGGTCTTTCCATGCGGGTCCGATAGTCTTCGGACCAACAAGGATGACACGCTCCACTGCATAGCAGCCTAAGGCAGACACAAGGCATAGAAGCACCACTATTATAAATCTAACTGATTTCATTACTTTAGGTTTTTGGTCAGAACATTTAAAGCTTATTACTTCATATTCTCTATTATCGCCTTCATCTCATCACGGTCGAGCACCGTACCCGTACAGAAAGCGTTCTGCCACCACTGCTTATCGGCATATCGGTGGGTGTCGGAATTGCCGTTGTCGTAGTCAATGTCGTACCATGGCATGAACCAACTCCAACGTGAACCTTCCTGCCAAATATCACTCCACTGCGACATGTGCACCTCGTCGCCATTAGTACATTATTATTAAGGACTCTCATGTCCCTGTTCATTCTCTTGAACATGTCATTAAGCATGTCGGCACAAAACGGTTGGAGCAGCATCAACGTTGCCATCACCCCCGACCATAAGGATTGGAACTATCGCACTGGTGAGACAGCTGGATTCAAAGTGGAGGTGCAACGTTCAGGCACTACTATAGATAATGTGAAGATTGACTACGAAGCCGGTCCGGAGATGTATCCTACGGTGAAGAAGAACGGAGTGGTGCTGAAGGACGGCACAATGAAATGGAACGGCACAATGAAGCAGCCAGGAATGTACCGACTTAAAGTAACGGCACACGTCGACGGCAAGGAATATGTAGGCATGTGTACTGCTGCTTTCTCACCCGAGAAGATTCAGCCCACAACCGTAAATCCTAAGGACTTCGACGAGTTCTGGCAGAAAACTCTTGCTGAAGCACGCAAGACTCCACTTGAAGCAAAGCGTCGTCTGCTTCCGGAGCGTTGCACAGAAAAGGTGAACGTCTACGAAGTTAGCTTCCAAAACATACGCCAAGGCAGTCGCACCTACGGCATTCTCTGTGTGCCTGTGAAGCCTGGCAAGTATCCTGCATTGCTTCGTGTGCCTGGTGCTGGCGTACGTCCATACAACGGCGACATCTGGACAGCAGAGCAGGGAGCCATAACTCTTGAGATTGGTATTCATGGAGTTCCCGTCACAATGCCACAGTCTACATACGACGACATGTTCAACGGTTGTCTTAACGGCTACTGGGACTATAATATGAACGACCGCGACAACTGCTATTACAAGCGTGTGTTCGTTGGAGCCGTGCGCTCTATCGACTATATAGCGTCGCTCGCTGAATGGAATGGTTCGTCACTGGGCGTTACTGGTTCGTCGCAGGGTGGTATGCTATCGCTTGTTTGTGCCGCACTCGACAAGCGCGTCACATTCTATGGTGCTGTTCATGCAGCTATGTGCGACCATACTGCCTCGCTTAAAGGCATTGCTTGCGGATGGCCTCACTACTTCTATTATAATCCAAAGAACATCGACCAGAAGAAAGTGGAGACATCACGCTACTATGATGGCGTTAACTTCGCACATCGCATCACTTGTCCGGGATGGTTCTCGTTCGGATATAACGACGATGTAGTTCCTCCTACAACAGCCTACGCAACATATAATATTGTGACAGCACCTAAGGAGCTTCACCCTTATCAGATAACCCGCCACTTCTGGGTTCAGGAGCAGTGGGATGAGTGGGAAGCTTGGCTACTGAAACAAATGGGACTGAGATAAAATCAAAAATAGGTTTGAAGTAAAATAATTAGATAACCTTACCAAATATGAACAAATTTATGACAACATTGGCAGCCCTTGCCATTGCAACATCATCAATGGCTGCATCGCGCCAGCCGGCTATTAAGCTAATCAACCGCTTGGCTGCAATACAGAAGCAAGGCGTAATGATTGGTCATCAGGACGACCCTATGTATGGTTGCTCATGGAAATGGGAAGAGAACCGTTCTGACGTAAAGGAGGTTTGCGGTGACTATCCGGCTGTAATGGGTTTCGACCTTGGTGACTTGGAACTTGGCAAGGATAAGAACCTTGACGGTGTGCCTTTCGACCGTATGCGCAAGGAAATCATCAAGCAACATGAGCGTGGGGGCATCATCACTCTTAGTTGGCACACCAACAACCCAGCTACTGACAAAAACGCTTGGGACTTTGAAGGCGATGCTGTAAGCAAGATTCTCCCTGGCGGCAAACTCAACAAGAAGTTTAACTCATGGCTCACTATGGTGACCAATTTCATCAACTCACTGAAGACTACCGACGGACAAAAGGTGCCTGTCATCTTCCGTCCTTGGCATGAGATGAGTGGTGGATGGTTTTGGTGGGGAGAAGGTCGTTGCACTGCCGAACAATACAAGAAGCTCTACCGTTACACATATAATTATATGATGCGTCGCGGATGCTCGAACATTGTATGGGCTTATTCACCAAACCTCGCCGACCAAACAGAGACTGTAGAGCACTACGAGAAATACTATCCTGGCGACGACGTTGTCGACCTTATCGGCATCGACATCTATCAGCGTGAGCCAAACAACGCACAGTATCAAGGTTGGCTGCGCTCTGAACTCGATGTGGTGAAGAAGGTAGGCGAAAAACGCAAAAAACTCATAGCTCTCACAGAGACAGGATACAACAATGTGCCCGACTCTACATGGTTCACACAGACTCTGCTGCCTGTGCTCAAGGAATATCCACTATGCTACGTGCTGCTGTGGCGAAACGCATGGGACCAACCTACAGAAAACTATATAGCAGCTCCTGGCAAACCGTCAGAGCAGGACTTCAAGGAGTTCTACAAAGACCCAAAGACATTATTCATTAAAGATATTAAGTAAAAAATCCCAGCAAGGCTTAACAAGGCTTAGTAAGGCTTAGTAAGGTCCAGCAAGGCTTAGCAAGGCCCAGTAAAAAGAAAAAAAACGATGACAGATTTCGCAAAAAGAGTTGAAGCCCTCCGCGCACATCACGAAGAGCTTCTCACACGCAAGAACACCCCAAAGCAGTGGGGTAATGGTATATACACCAAGTATGAGTATCCTATCCTCACCGCCGAGCATACTCCACTTGAGTGGCGCTACGACTTCAACGAGAAGGACAATCCTTATCTGATGCAGCGCATCATGATGAACGCAGCTCTTAACTCAGGAGCCATAAAGCTCAACGGCAAGTATCTGCTCGTTGTGCGCGTAGAGGGTGCCGACCGCAAGAGCTTTTTTGCCGTGGCAGAAAGCCCCAACGGTATCGACAACTTCCGCTTCTGGGAGGAGCCAATCACAATGCCAGAAGACCTTATCCCTGCCACAAACATCTATGACATGCGTCTGACACAGCATGAGGACGGATGGATTTACGGCATCTTCTGCGCTGAGCGTCACGACGACTCGCAGCCCGGCGACCTCTCGGCTGCTACTGCTACAGCTGCTATCGCACGCACTCACGACCTCAAGACTTGGGAACGTCTGCCCGATCTCAAGACTAAAAGTCAGCAGCGTAATGTAGTATTGCACCCTGAGTTTGTTGATGGCAAGTATGCCCTATACACTCGTCCGCAGGATGGATTCATCGACGCTGGTTCGGGCGGCGGCATTGGTTGGGCTTTAATCGATGATATCACACACGCTGAGGTTAAGGAGGAGAAGATCATCAACGCTCGTCACTACCATACTATAATGGAGGTGAAGAATGGTGAGGGACCTCACCCTATCAAGACTCCTAAGGGTTGGTTGCATCTGGCTCACGGTGTTCGTGGTTGCGCCTCTGGTCTGCGCTATGTTCTCTATATGTACATGACTTCTTTGGAAGACCCAACAAAGGTGATAGCACAGCCCGGCGGCTACTTCCTCGTACCAGAGGGTGAGGAGTACATCGGCGACGTTATGAACGTGGCTTTTGCCAACGGATGGATTGAGGACGAGGACGGACGTGTGCTCATCTACTACGCTTCGTCAGATACACGTATGCACGTGGCTGTTTCTACAGTGGACAAACTCGTAGACTACTGCATGAACACTCCAGAGGACGGATATGCTACAGCTGCAAGCGTAGAGACAATAAAGAAACTCGTGGCTAAGAACAGAGAAATACTGTAAAAACAATTTAAGCCCTCAACCCAAAGAGAGTGTGTCAAAAACTCCTATTCTGACACACCCTCGTGGGTGGGGCTTATAATATTTCTCACTCCCTTACGTTATATTAATACCCCTTCAACCTGATTAACTATTTAGCATTCTCAAAATGATCAAACTAAAAGAAAACATCGGATATGGTTTTGGTGACATGTCGTCGTCGATGTTCTGGAAGATATTCGGTGCTTACCTCATGATTTTCTACACCGACATCTTCGGACTGTCGGCAGCAGCCGTAGGCGTTATGTTTGCCGTTACACGCGTGTGGGATTCTGTTTTCGACCCTGTAGTAGGCGTCATTGCCGACCGCACAGAGAGCCGTTGGGGCAAGTTCCGTCCTTATCTGCTCTATCTTGCCGTCCCATTCGGACTGATTGGTATGCTGACGTTCTTGACTCCTCCATGTGGCGGAACCATGAAACTTGTCTACGCATACGTCACATATACACTCATGATGATGGTCTACAGTGCCATCAATGTGCCTTACGCTTCGCTGCTTGGCGTTATGAGTCCTAATCCGGCAGAACGTAATACGCTCGCTACCTACCGTATGATGTTTGCCTACATCGGCTCGTTCATTGCCTTGCTGCTGTTCACTCCTATGGTTAAGTCGTTTGGCGGCGACCGTCCTTCCGATGTGACGGTAGGTTGGATGACGGCTCCACAGTTCGGTTGGTTTGCCACTGTGGCAGTGATAGCCATAATGTGTGCTTTACTTTTCTTCGCATGCTTTGCACTTACTAAAGAACGTGTGCGTCCGGTGAAGGAAGAAAAGACTCCGCTTAAGAACGACATACGCGACCTCATCCACAACCGTCCTTGGTGGATATTGCTTGGAGCGGGCATTGCCTCACTTGTGTTCAATTCCATCCGCGATGGTGCTACGGTCTACTACTTCAAGTATTTCGTCGACGAGACTGCATTTGGCGACATTCACTTCCTTGGTATTCCGTTCGTACTTAGCGGTCTCTATCTCGCTGTAGGTCAGGCTGCCAACATCATTGGTGTTTTGCTTGCAGCTCCAATAAGCAACCGTTTCGGCAAGCGACGCACATTCATGTCTGCTATGCTTATTGCGACTATACTGTCTGTAGTGTTCTACTTCTTCGACAAGTCACAACTCGTGGCTATATTCGTGTTCCAGGCTCTCATCTCGATATGTGCAGGAAGCGTCTTCCCGTTGCTTTGGAGTATGTATGCCGACTGTGCCGACTACAGCGAGCTTAAGACTGGCAACCGTGCCACTGGCCTTATATTCTCATCATCGTCAATGAGTCAGAAGTTTGGCTGGGCTATTGGCACTGCTCTTACTGGCATTCTGCTCTCTGCCTTCGGCTTTGTTGCCAATGGCACACAGAATCCCGAGACTATCAAAGGCATTAAGATGTTCCTCAGCCTGCTACCTGCAGCCGGAGCATTACTCTCGTTTATATTCATTATGTGCTATCCGCTGTCTGAAGAAAAGATGAAGGCAATAACAAAAGAATTAGAGGAGAAGAGAAAATAAAAACATCAAAAAGGAGGAATTTTATAACAATGACGACACAAGAAATGAAGAGTGAGATGCACGAATGTCTCACCAACAACATACTGAGCTTCTGGCTCGACCGCATGATTGACCGTGAGCGCGGAGGATTCTACGGACGCATTGACGGCAACGACCACATCGTAGCTGATGCCGAAAAGGGCGCCATCCTCAACGCACGCATCCTTTGGGCGTTCGCCGCAGCCTACCGTGTGCTGGGCGACCATCGCTATCTGGATGCTGCGCTACGTGCCAAGGAATACATCCTCAACCACTTCATAGACAAAGAATATGGCGGTGTGTACTGGAGTCTTAATGCTGACGGTACACCGAAGGACACAAAGAAACAGTCGTATGCCATTGGTTTCACTATCTACGGTATGTCCGAACTGGCACGTGCCACTGGCGACCGTGAGGCTCTCGACTGTGCCCTCTCGCTCTACCATAGTATTGAGGAGCATGCCTTCGACAACAAGAACAACGGATACATCGAAGCCCTGACACGCGAATGGCAGCCCATTGCCGACATGCGACTCTCAGACAAGGACGAGAATGGTTCGCGCACAATGAACACCCACCTCCACATCATCGAGCCGTACACCAATCTATATCGTGTGGCTCCGTCGGCAGAACTTAAAGAACGCCTTGTAAACCTTCTGCACATTTTCACCGACAAACTCCTTAATGAGGACACACATCATCTCGACCTCTTCTTCAACGACGAGTGGCAGGGACGCAGAAACATCGAGAGTTTCGGACACGACATCGAGGCTTCATGGCTACTGCACGAGACGGCTCTCGTGCTTGGCGATAAGGATATTCTTAAATGGATAGAACCTGTAGTGAAAGATATTGCTGTAGCTGCCGACGAGGGTCTTCTACCAGATGGATCGATGATATATGAGCGTTGGAAAGACACTGGTCATACCGACCGTTCGCTACAGTGGTGGGTGCAATGCGAGAACGTAATTGGTCACGTAAATCTGTGGCAACACTTCGGCACAGAGGAAGATTTCAATATCGCTGCCCGCTGCTGGGACTATATCAAGACACGCCTCGTAGACCAGAAGAACGGCGAGTGGTACTGGAGCATCAATGAAGACGGCTCTGTCAACCGCAACGATGACAAGGCTGGCTTCTGGAAGTGCCCTTATCACAACACTCGTATGTGTTTGGAGATAATGGAAAGAATGTAAAAATGCAGTATGACATAATAATGTCATTACTTGCAAATAAAGTGGAAGCTATCTGTCAATATTAGCTGTATCTTTGCAATCGTAAACTAATAAGAATAATGTATAGTATAGATTTGTTTAAAAACATGGTTGTTATAAGATACGATTGTTCAGATAGCTTTTTCTATATATCAATAAAAATAGTAGTAGTAGTTGTAGCATCCCCGTCACTATTGATAGTGGCGGGGATTTTTTTATGTTTTTTAGCCCTATTATGCGTCTTGCACAACAAATAGAAATTGCAGTATTGCAGATGAAAACAAGAAAAATATCACCGATGCTCTGCAGCGTGTGTACATGCAGTGGGTAGGATAAGTAGCGGGGGAATTCCATCCACGCGACCTTGGTCAGTTGGAATTCTACCTTGAGGCTCTTGACCGCGATGTAAAGCGTTCAAACGAGAATACTTTTTTAGAAAGTGAAACATATTTGTATTTAAATCTCATATGGTTTTGCCTATACTTTAGGAATATTTCACCTTGTTTTTGCCTATGTTTTAGGAAAGTTTTAGTATGATTTTGCCTATG
>CAKPST010000041.1 GCA_934183355.1 uncultured Prevotella sp. | reverse complement strand
ATAATTAGCAGAATGAAAATAAAGATGTAATTTATCATAGTTTGTTGTTTTATTAGTCCAAACAGTGGTACAAGTGATTTATAATTTCACATTTTCTCTTACCATCTGATACAAGTTCTGTATGGCAATCGAAAAATTTTTGATTGACACATTTGTCTCTTCAAATTTGTGCAAGGCATATCTTGCATTTTCCAAATTGCCAATTTTAAAATTGAAATAGGCTTGAAAAAAAATATAATAAGCCAATGTACGGTTATAATCATTCTGCCGTAAAACATTGTCAATGCTTTCCATATTCTGCTTCACCTGATCCATGAAAAACGGTTTTTCCTTTTCAGCCCGCAAAATATCAGGGTCAGTGAGATCATTATTAATATCTATCTGGATGGTATCATAATAATTCAATATATCATCCGTCAACACGACAAGAAAGTGCAATGCCTCACGATTCTCCCCATTATCATAACACAAACGAATAATCTGATTTTCCAATCTGCAAATTTCATTCAAACAAGCAGGTTCATCTTTTGTCAAATTACCCACCAGTCGCGCATATGTAACCTTATGCTCCAACATCTCTCTCTTTCGATACACTAACTCATCTGGTAAATTCGTTATTCTTTTATCATACTCAGGCATATATTTATCGATATACCTACGAATAGTTCCAAATAGATGCGTCAACTGCTCTGGAGGCAAAGAAATACCACATGCATCATGTGCATTTTTCAAAATAAGCATCACAGCTTCCAAGTATTCAAAAGCGATTTCGTCTGAATGTGCCAAATACGATTCAGCCTGATTGAATAATGCAAGACTATACTCAAACCAAGAGTAATTATTTTCAAAATAATATCTCAGCAACCTCAATCCAAAACGCAAAACACGAGCATTATCTTGTTCCATTTCTGCTTGCTTTCGTGACATCTCATCAAGTAATCTCCTATTCCCTTCCACATTTCCTATCCGCTTATTGTGCATATATTGCACATCAACAAATTCCACATAGGCAGAAAAATCTTTAACCGTTATATTATTCAAGATTTCAAGGATCCGACTTACGCCCTCTTCATTATGAGCCATCTCATAGTGGTACAACAAATCATCTAGCGCTTCAACAGAATATGCCTTACCTTCAAAAACCATATGTTCAATCTTGGGAATATAAGTGTTCACCCCTTCTTCATTATTCAAGCATCGGTATGCATGAAATGTGTTTAGGACTGTTCGGCAACGTTCCTGCTTTGAAAGATGCTTATCATCTTCAAATGCTTTCAGCAACTCCAGCATTTGAACATACTCATGACGATTACTGCACAAAAAACTTTTCAAACGTTTCCACTCATAGGTTTCCCCGTAACATCCCTTCAGCTGCTCCAACTTTTCATCCAACAGCTTCATCGCGCCTATTTCAAAAAGAACAGTCATAGCAGGAAACAAATATTTACGTACCTCCCAACTACACAATTCTCTTCGTTCCAAATACTGAAGATACTTGTAACACACTAAATCTTGACTATCAACGGTTTGGGAAATCTCCATACTTTCGCTCTTCTCTTTAAAACAAAAATATCTCACAAGAAAATATCCCCAAGGTAGAATCAACAAAAGGAACCAAGGCCATTGCGAAGATAATAAGAGCAATATGACTAACAACACAGCATCAGCAATAGCCAAGCGCTTCACAATCTTCCATTCATAATATCCAGAATCAAAACGCTTACTCAACCATTCTATTAAATAAGTAAATAAACCACCTGTAATAAGAACTCCCCAAAATTTTGCCTCAGCGATTTCTGGGAACCAACCCACAATATTTTCCAATATATCATTCATCGTTTATACAATCAAGATTATCATCAACCCCCCAAAAAGAAAAACAACATCGTATTCTTCTATTGATTCTAATAAACAAACATCATTTCCGACATAAGCAACAACAAGACTTTATCCTTATTGTTTAAATACTGAATAAGCATTTAACAAAACAGACTCAATAGATTCAGTTTTATCCATCTTTAAAAAAACCTGCAATTTTCCTTTGCTTCGCATCATATGGTTCATTACTTAGCACATTCATGCAAAGCGCATCATAATCCAAGAACTTCAACATTTTCGTAAAAATGATATTCTCATCTTTATTCGTGCTATCTACAATTTTAAACAAATTTGGAGTTTGCTCCTTTATACTTTCATGTATACTATCAAACAAAACATTCAAATCATCTGCTGTACAATTTGCATTAAATTTCAAATGGTCATCTCCTTCAACCTTTTTCCCACGAACTGTAGAAATGTTAGCATGAAGATAGTTGAAACCTGAATGGGGCAAATCCAATCTTATCAATACAGGCTTCATCGATCGATCAAACAAGTAAATCTTCATTTGCGTCGTGTGATCCTTTACACCTCTTTGATCTGTTCGTTTAGTCGTATTTAAAGGAGTGCATGGCATTTCTACACGATACAAGAAACTATTGTGATACCTATATTGTATATAGCACCACATATGTATAAACGAATCCATATGTACCAATGACGAACACGAGGCATCTATAAACAGAGCGCAAAGCATGCCAAACGACACCATCATATTATGAAATAAAACAGAAGAATACAATGCACATTGTTTTACCCTGCTATACGGCTCATATCCCTCTGCATATAAAACATAATATGTATCTACTATATTCTCTGAGATAGCCCCCAGTAACCATCATTGGGATAAAACATCTTAGTTCTGTCTAATGTCAAATCTTCATCATCAGTAGAATACATTTGAAACGAAAACATCCAGGTATTTAATGGTATTTGCATGTCAAACTGTTGCCTTATATACTCAGACATCTCTTTACATGTTGGTTCTTCCAACTCTCAAAATACGCCCTGTCCTTTATCCAAAGCTTTCAACGCAAAATTCATCATTATCGAAACAGCCGAGTTTCTTCTATCTTCGATATTTACCCACCGTTCACACCTATCATCTTGAACACAAAGCTCAAAACTATCAGACATGTGTTGATAAACTTCTTTCAGGTCACAATTACTCGGATAAGTCATTGCAAAACCTTTCCATTCCTTCGTAAACGAATCGTATGAAACAACAAAGCTATGTAAATAGGAGAAAAACTTTGCAACAATCTCTCTTTTATAGTCAGACAAAACGCCATTAAATATTATCTTAAAACAAGAAGCTTTGTCCTTACATTTTACCTTCATGGGCTTTCAAAATTAAATTGTAAACAGTCAAATTAGAGCATACTCTAGAGAGTAGGCACTTTTCAGTGCCTACTCCCATTGACTTGCTAAAAATTTCGATTGACTCTTAACATTTGGGGCTGCTCAAGCCCGATACATCGCCCCCCTTATCCCTTTTAAAGGAAATCTCTAGAAAGTCTCCCTTTAAGGGTGATTTAGAGGGTCGTTTGCGACGGGTATCCCTATACCATTTTGAAAATAGATTGTAAGGCACATTATTGTATAGACAAAAAACTGAAGGGATTGACCATGAGGTAAAGCCTCTGTTTGGTACTTAAAATAAAAGCGTTCTAAATCTTCGTTGCTGTACATATTTTAAAGATTTTTGTTCAGTCAAAAGATATAAACTTCAGAGGTAAGCCCTAATTTGACTGCTTACAAAAGAAAAAGCAAATAAGGCAATAATCAAAGGAATAGCAACAATTCCAACCACATCACTATATCCAACTCCATCAGTATAAAAAACATTTAATCGACTCAATATTTTTCCCTGAGATTCTTCTATGAGTACAAGAATTGTTTTATAAATACGCTGAAATATAGTGTAAACCCAATTATATGTAAGCGGAATTTGCAAAATGTCATTTCCGCTTGTTACACAATTTATGCACGATATACAATGCTGGTAAATGCAATTCATATCCAATGAAATGTGTTCCTATGTCTATAGTTATATTGTGGTGGCAAAAACTAATAATATTACTTATTTCCCTTTGTCTACTACTCAAAATAAAAACGTTCTAAATCTCTATTGCCGTACATAATTATAAATGTATGCTCTGCTCCAAAGAGTTAGAACGATTTTTTTGCTCTAATCTGACTGCAAACTTTTAAATTCAACAGTGAAAAGTCCGAAATACAATTTCATCCATTGACTTCCTTTTTTAAGAAATGGCACCATACAGCATTAAGTAAGAACCATTCCATCGAGCAATACCCAAAGTTCTTATACATCCTTTTGTTTTGGATTATCTCGAAAAAGAGAGAAACACGGCGAGCAAACCAACTCTTAGGTTCTTTGCTGATAGAAGGAATAATAAATAAACTATTGTACACCTCTTGAAAAGAAGATGGTAAACAAGTAATATCACATTTCCCCTCTACAACATCAGCCAAAGCATCAATAAGTTTAAGGAATCTATCAAATCCAAACTCCTTGCATCGAAGTTCGACAGTTTCAGAATCAATAGACTGTTTCCTTAATATAATCCAATCTACCACATGCTTCAGCGAGAATTTTCCATGTAACAAATCTCCAAGAGCATGCTCAATGTGCAACATGATGATAAAAATCAGTGGGGGACAACGCAAAACCGTATTGTAAAAATACTGTTTGGGAGATTCAGCAAGAGAGTTCTTCAGAAATTTTTCAAATCTTCTAAGAGTCTTATTTCCACGATAAGGAGTAATATAACGATGACATTCTACATACACATTGTTTAATGTAAATTCCACCTCCTTGTACACCTCGTGTACAAGTTTAACCCCCTTATCTTCCAACATTTTGCAAGCTTTATCCCAACCATTACCAATAAAAATGTCCAAATCACAACTATATCGGTGCTCAGGTTTAGGATAGAATTGTGCAATAGAACGTCCTTTCAGAACAACCGTTTCAATACCCTTGCTTCCCCATAAGCCTGAAATCATTTTAGCAACCTTCCAATTGTGTTCAAACAATTTCTCTTGATAACAAACCTGTCCAAGCCATCGAATCAAAGAATTCTTATCAGGTCGGCATTCCATAGGTAAGTGTTCAATGCCATCAAAAGCTATAGCAAAAACGCCCTGAGCAGCGGAGATCCTCATAACCTTTTTCCAATTTACATCTTGAAACAGTTCAAAGTCAACGAGAGAGGACGTATCTATTGCTTTTCTAATCAGCAATTTTACTATTTCAGCAGATTTATTCAAATCAGTCAAATATACTTATATTTTATAATTATCCAGCACATCCAAAGGTTCCCATCCTAATTCTTTGCGTGCCTTTTCATTGCTAAAAGTTAGGCTCTTTGTCATTTTTTCTAGCTTGTATGAATTGATGGGAGCTTTATTACCGAGCAAATCACCAACTTTAGCCATGCACCAAGCCATCCAATAAGGAATATTGATAGGTTTCCCTTTGCCTAATTGCTTAGCTACAGACAAAGATAGTTCTCCAAAAGAAGGCTGACGCGTATCGCAAACATTATATATACCTCCTTTTTTTGTAAGCGAAGGTATAATACGTGCAATATCTTCAGACATTAAGATTGATTTAACCACTTTACCCCCAGCAATGTTCATATAAAAGCCTTTAGATACGCCATTTACCATTGCTCCAAGATTACCTGGTGCACCTTTTCCTGCCAGCAATGAAGGACGTAAAATACCCAAGACAACATTATTTTTTTTGCACCATTTCATAAGATACTCCTCAGCCATGATTTTACTCTTTGCATAAGGAGTATATCCATTAAGTGGATGTTCTTCAGTTATCATTTCACCAAAATCACAACCATATACAGCTACAGTACTGATAAAAACAAGAGCCTTAGGTACCCCAACTTTTTCTAATGCCTCGCACAAATGCTTCGTACCTGTGTAATTAACATCAAAAAAAGCTTGTTTTTCTGCTTCAGTCTTTGGTACAACATGAGCTTTTCCACAAGCATGAAGCACAATATCGTATTTCTCAGACAAATTGGGTACCTCCGTTACAAAATTTGCCTTTATCATGTCGTTGGGTGTAATACCACAAGTCGTAACCTCATAGCTTTGCTTAAGTATCGGCATTGCATTCTTGCCAAGAAAGCCTGTACCACCAGTAAAAAGTAATTTTTCCATTTATATCGCTTTAATAAATTTATCCAATATCCTTATTTCTGAGTATTCGTTCACAGCCAACTCTCTAGCACGTTCCCCCATTTTTACAAGTTCGTCAATGTTCCATTTGCATGGCCATTCACTATACCCAATTTTTTTCTCACGTACCAACAAATCTACTTCACTATCTTTCGGTCCAAAAAATAAGATTGGTCGTCCAGAAGCCAATATATTATAGGTCTTCGATGGTACTCCTAAACCATACATTCCATATTGGAGTGTGACAAGAGCTATATGGCAAGCAGCTAACACGTCATTCTGTTGACTCCTAAAATATGGT
Organism: uncultured Prevotella sp.; assembly: GCA_934183355.1. Classification (GTDB taxonomy): domain Bacteria; phylum Bacteroidota; class Bacteroidia; order Bacteroidales; family Bacteroidaceae; genus Prevotella. Next base: position 15,573 of record CAKPST010000041.1, on the reverse strand, counting down.
CCATGAAAAAAGACTCTAGGGTGATTCATATTCTTCAATGTTTTTTCCATTGAGCCTGTACCATAAATATGAAACTCCACATTTACTGGTAATTGTTCTATCACTTTATCAAGTCCTTGTACACGACCAATATTACCCGCATACTCCAAAATTATTTTGCCTTGTGGCATAGGTTTTGGCTTGATGCCTTCCACGTCAGCCCAATTCTCTATAATAGTTACTTTAGGACTATGTTCAGTATCCCTAAGTATCTTCTCTACTTTCTGCTTCAAGACTTTCTTCATATCTCTTCCAAGAACTATTAACTGGTCAGCGCGAGAATAGGCTTTATCAAAAACATACTTAAATAGTCCATACAAAGGTAACTTCAGTCCTGCTGGTTTAGTATTTTCTGGAAAAACATCGTGTACCAATATATTCAGTTCAAAGTCAACCTTTTTCTTTAGTCTACTCATCAATACCACCAAAGGAGCTGGATTTGTAACCATTAGTACTTTGTCTTCCTTGTGAACATGTTGCTTTACAAGTGAAATCATACGCTTGCTCATTATAAGGAAGGAAAGAGCTTTACCTTTAGTTGTGTTTTTATCTAAATCAGCACCATTAGCACGATACACTATAATGCTTTTATCTAGACTAAAACTGTTTTTCTTGTTTATTTTCTTACGTTTATCATATATCTCAGGACCACAAATTACTCCCACTTGATATTTTTGAACCATTGCATTTGCAATTTCACCAAGTATATACGAGGTCGAAGTTTCATCTGGTGGAAAGAGTTCTGTAACTATCCAAAGTCTTTGTTTTATTTGCTCCATGTATATGTTATTAATATGTATTAACAAGAGTTGGTTAAAAATAGATTATCGGCTAAGCCGCTTTGGCTGGTAACACAAAGCGACTTAATGAACCATAGTACTATGTTATTAGCCAAATAATATGTACATCCAATTGTAAATATTTTGTAGAACAACTATCTATATTCTTTTATTTTCATTAGCTTTAAATCATTACAATTTGTTGCCACAGGTTGGAAATACAAACTATTTGATGTATTTATCCCTGTAGGAAATTTAAATACACCAAATTGAAAAGTATAAAAAGGCATAAAGTCCTTCTTTTCCTTGTATATTTCATGGAAACTATTTTGTATATTTCCACAATACATATGTACATAGTTATCTTTTATGCCAGCTCCTCTTTTGCGTCCAAATAAGAAATCCATCTTTGATAAATTACGCCCATCACCTTCTACAGTAGTTGAAAAAACATATTGATCTTTCCACTGACAACCATAAATGCAAGAACCATCTATTTCTTTTAGCGTATAAATACGGCTATCAGACTTCATCATATATATATGGTTTTTTGTAAAAGGAGCATCTGTCGCATATAGCACACCCTCAGGAAGAGCAAAAGCAACACATCCTCTATAGTTTTGATTATTACAACAAAAACATTCAACATTCTGAAAGTTTTTAGTAATCTTCCAAATAGCTGATGAGTAACCAAAATCACCTGTAAAGATCCAAAGACAGTTTCGATAATTATCAGGAACTATAGCGTGTATATGATTTATTTTTCCAGTAGGGTATGTGTAAACTATTTCCCATTTATCCTTTTCGACTCTTTTATAAACCGAAACGGGCTTTTTATTCATATTGAGGAGATAACCTCCAAAATAGATACCATTATCTATTGATGATACATTTTCTACTTTACAAAAGGTAAGGGGACGTACGCCTTTTTCACATTCATATCCTTTTGATATAGTTTCTAGTTTTAAATTACATTCAACTATTTTAGTCCCAAAAGAAATGAGAATTGTTTGTTCATCAATAGCTATCGCTGCTCTCACTCCAATCCGAAGCAAACGATTCAGATAGTTACATCTACTTAGATATTTCTCTTTAAATTGAGTTGTAAGTGAGAATTGTTTTATAAGCGAATCTTGCTCAAAAATTAAAATATCTCCACTCTTATAGCATACTAGACGTCCTGAAGGTAGAAAACATAAAGGAGAACATCTAACAGAAACTTCCTTAATCATAACTATAGTTTCAATACTTTTTTGTATAAATCATCATATAAACTAAAAACGATAGGCATTGAGTAGCACGTTGAAACTTTCTCAAATGCTTTCTTTCTAAGTTCGTCTGCTTTCTCTGGATTATTTTGAGCCCACAAGATGGCATCAGCTATACTCTTTGCAGATTTAGCTTCCACTAATAGTCCACATCTTTCACCGTCTATAGCGGTAAGCATATCTGGAATAGCAGCTCTAGGACATGACAACACTAGACATCCTTTACTCATGGCTTCTAAAATGGATATAGGAAATGCTTCAGACGCATAATATGTAGGTAATGCTATGATGCCCATCTTTTCCATATAGTCAACTGCTTCTTTGTTCGGTAATTTGCCTAATGTATGAATGCATTTGCCTTCCTCTTCTCCTATTTTATATTTTAATTGATCTGCAACATCACTATTAGCAGGACCTATAAGATTTAAAGTTGTACCATTTTTCAAACTTTTTACGGCTTCCACTAATTCATATATACCTTTTGTAGGTACAAGATTGCCTATAAAAGCAATATCCTTGTATGAGCGAGAGGATATTTCAATATTTTTTTTTACCTCAATAAAGTTTGGGGCAATGTATACTTTTCCTCTTAATTTTGGTATAGAGTTAAGAAAAGTTTCCGAAGTAGAATCCAATACCAATATCATGTCATATAGTGGAAGTGTCTTTTTTAGCAGATATGATAGTATCCCTCTTTTTTGATAATCATTCTTAATGCAACCATAGTGGCAATGTATAATGCATTTAGTTTTGTATTTTTTTGCAAGTTTAACCAATAAATAATCTCTAAGGGTTCCAAGGCTTCCTGTAGAGGCTGCATGCATTATTTGGCAATGCTCGGATTGCAATGCTCGCTTAACATCTGAATAGACTTCTTTTAAATCAAGCAGACCGTCTATTATACGCTTAAGAATAGATGCTTCAGCAAGTAAACCTCTACGAGTTGACAAATTTACATGAACCAATTTAAAATCCTGACTCTTATATTTATCTAAGATTTGTCTTGTCCATGTTTGAGTTCCTCCATTTCCAGACGTACCAGAAACAAATAATACTTTATTCATTCTCGATAATTTTGATATATTGTTTTACAAATGATTGCTTTGAGAAATTCTTTACTGCAAAATCTCGACAAAAACACCCCATTTTTTTCATCTGATCTTTTTCCAATTGTAGAAATTTGATTATACTATTTGCTATATCGCTTCTATCGTTTGGATTAAAAAGATAGCCATACTGCTCTGATAAAACAATGCTAGGATTATCACATACATTGCTACATAGAACTGGTATTCCACAACTCATAGCTTCACAAACTACATTTGGGAAACCTTCATATATTGAAGGCAGACAAAAAGCCAATGATTTTTGATATTCAGGAATAATTTCATTTGTTGCTTTATGAAAAATAAAATATTTTTCCATTTTTAATTTCCTTACTAATTTATGGCAAGCATTCTCATATTCTTGCATATCCGTATTACCAAACCAATCAAAAGTGATATTAAAACCTTGGTCTATAACTAGTCTTGCTGCTCTAATATAATTAAGAATGTTCTTTTGTGGAGTTATTCTTCCAACAGAAACAATTCGATTTATTTTTTTATACTTACTATTTATTGTAAATCTTTCTGTATCAACAAAATTAGTAATAGTTTGGACTTTGTTGGCCAATATTGGGTAATGTTTCATTAAGAATTTCTCTTGCGAATGAGAATTTGGAATAATTGCATCAGTATACTTGTACAAAAAAAAGCGTACCTTATCCTTAATGCTAATATGCTGGGTTGTATTTCGTTCAGATACAAGTAATTTGAAATTGCCGCCAAACAATTTAGAGCAGCATGCGATTAAACTTGGAGACTCCTGATATGCTATTACTACATGTGGAGATAACTTCTTTATTTGCGAAGTGATACGAGATATCCTGTGTACTGACGACTCAAATGAAGTTTCATAAATATGGGGAATGTTATTCTCAGTAAGTATATGTCTATAAAAACTGTCATTATGGTAAGTCATAACATACACTCTATACCCGTATTCTTTTAACAGACAAGCTAATCCTACTAATTGACGCTGAGCTCCGCCAGGGCAAAGATCATCTATTAAACAAATTATTTTTTTCATACTTAATTCCAAAATACACCCTTTACCATTAAAAAAGGTAAGGGCATTATAAAAATATCAAGTGGTGTTGTAACTGCAAGTGCTCCTCCTATTATATAACCATATCTCATAAACATTAAGAAGGAACATGAAAACGCTAATAAATATAAGGTCTTTGGTTTTGTAAAACCAAAATGTTTAAACCATACAAAGATACAAAGAACTCTAAGGAACCAGTAATAACGCGCTCCCATTTCAGGAATAAACTGAACAAGATTTACAAGGGTAAAAATGAACAAATAGAATAGCAGAAGTTTAGTATTACTATTTGTTTTCTTTTTTATGTCTGCCTGTTTTATTAGTTGCCAAGTCATTATTATATATGACACTTTCATCATTAATTCAAATGAAGCTTGTACCCACCAAAAACCAGATCTTCCTTCTTGAAGAACGTACCTTGAAAAAGCTTCATCTGAAAGATAAATACTAGCCCATGTTTGAAGAGAAGGAGGTAAAATGTCTATATCTATATAATTCATTAAGTTTGCATCTAAAAATGCAAGTGGAATAGATATTATAGCTATAGTTTTGAGAAATTTTATATTTTGGGGTATAATCAGATATATAAGAAATGTTCCTACAAAAGGTAATAAGCCAGAATGGCACATCGGAGCAAAGCTTAATAGAAGCAATGATTTTATTTTTTCCCTTTTATAAAAAAATAAAACAGAAGCCATTACACATAACCAAAATCCTGTTGCGAAACGTGGGTTTTGAACAGTTAGGATATCCCTTGGAAAGATGAACATTGCTATTAGAATTACTCCTAACATGGAGGCATTCTTATATCTTTCATCATCTGTTAGGAATTTCATAGTTTTTAATTGGCATAATGCTATGGGAATTGACGCTAAAAAGAAAAAAAAGTGATAGTTATTAGAAAACGATTTGACAAACCAAGTTAAGATACTTTCATATATATCACGCGGAGCTGAATCTGAATTAGAAAAATATGCTTTCACATCAAAGAAAAGTTGATCTTTTGAAATTGTAGTCGATTCAAATCTTTCAAGAACTCCAATAAAATCATCATATTTCTCCAAATCTGTAGGAGACATGTGCCAACATATCAATAAACTAAATAAAAAAAATATTACATACGAAGATTTTTCTTTAGCGTGAAACACAGAATGTATCCAAGCTCCAAAAGGGAAAATGATGTAAAACATCATTTTTTCCTTTAAGTTAGTATTGTTTATATAATTCATTTTATCTGTTATAATTAGACTAAGTATTTTTGAGTCCACTTGAAAAAATCAAATCTCTAATAAATTGAATAAAATGGCGTAAAAAAGACTAATAATAAGTTTCTAACGCTACATATTTTATTTAAAAAGACTTTGCTCTATTACTATAATGATAATATTCTACTACGATATCTGAATTATTACCACAAAAATTGGTATAAACCCTATGGAATTCTATATTAACTTTCTCATATATTGGTTTCCATTTTTATTTGATAGAGTTATAATAATAGAGTTGTAAAGTCTAAAAGTTGAATGAAATAATGTCCATCTGTGGTTGTTTTTAAATAGTACAGAATAAACATCTTACTTTTAGTCTTTACAATCTACTAGCAGACTTACAAAACTATAATGGTTAATTAAATCCTATTGATTTTTACTTTTTAAGATGTACTTAAGTATAAAAAAATTATTGCTTTATATCAATAAATTCTCCAAACTTATAATCCCATTCATTAGGTTCAAATGGTACTATTCCACTCCAATGGAAGAACGTTAATTCCCCAAAATATATGTGACCATTAATATTATAGAGGTCAACTCGAACATGTTTTATACCTTTCGAAAGTTCTTCTGCAATATTTATCATCTCTTCGAAATTTTCAGGTTTTGTAGGCCATACATCTGCATTTGGATGTCCATTTATTATAGGAAGATGATTAAATTCTCTATCATAAAAATCAAATCTAGTGTCATTCTGTTGACGACCAGTAGCTACAAAAAGAAATTTTGCTTTCCCATTAAAACAAAAAAACTTATAATCTTTCAATTCAAAGCCACTTTCATCCTCCATGTACTTCTCTGCTATATATCTGTGAGGTACATTTTTATAGGGATATTCTTTACTTATGAGAGTGTAATCTCTACCTCCATCTGATTTGAGTTTAGTAATAGCTGCATGTATGTCAAGTCTTGATTTATCTTTACATACAACGACTCCTCCTGAATCATTTGTTGCTTTGATTACAAATTGTGAAGGTAGAGAATTCCAATCAATTTCATCTACAGAATTCCAGATGCCAAGTGTTGGTATTATATATTTTTCACCGACAATTGAAGCAACATATTTTTTTGCTTCAATTTTATCAACCATCTGTGTATATTCAGAATGTTTGTCGTTTAGTTTAAGCCATTGTAGTTTTTCGTTGAACGTTTTTGGATTTTTGAAATCCATCCAATATCCCATTTCGAGTCGGAACTTAACTTTTGTAAAAAACTCATCAGGCATAATGGGAGCAAAATAATCCCAGGCAACACGAGCCACAACTATTGGCTTGTGAAAAAGATAGTAAAAAAATTTTTGAATTCTTGTTTTTGACATATTATAATTTATTAAATAGGTTTATCCACTGATTAGCTACAATCGAAACATCATATTGTTTGACTTGTTCTATTGCATTCATTGACATTTGTCTCCATTTTGCTTCGTTTTCAACATAAAATTGTAGTCGCTTAGCCATATTGTCTTCTGTTGGTTCTGTAATAATGCCACATACTCCGTCTTTGATAATATCAAAAACAGTTTCATAAGTACCATACACACAAGGTACACAGCCAAACGTCATACCTTCTGTAATAGTCATACACCAACTTTCGCTCCATGAAGTTATAGCCACAAATTTTGCTTTGGCATAGTATTCTTTTACATTATCCCGACGTCCGACTAAGTCGATGTTTTTAATATTATTTTCTATAATATACTTACTATTATCTTCAAAATCTTTCCCATATCCAATCATAATAGCTTTCCACGATGAATTCTTTTTTTGAAATATTTCCCACATTTTAATAAAACCTATAGCGTTTTTATTCTCATTATTCACACGACCAACCCAAATAATTAGATTTTCTTTTTTTATTAAAGAAGCATTGGAAATAGCAGGAAATGTATTTGGATTACAAATAGCCATAAATTTTTCTCTTGGAAATGATGGAACATGCCTTATTATCCTGTCCCAAAACCTTTCAGAAATATAACATACTATGTTTGAATATAAAAGCGCATTTATAGTATCTTTAATTTCTGATCTTTCCATATGCTTCCTATAAAAAGCAGGGAATTGAACAGAAATAAGTTTAAAGCATTTCTCTTTTATATTCTGTGCTTTTATCTTTTTCAAGTGTTGTCGTGTTATATTTTCACATAAGAAGGGTTGTGTATGGCACACAGAAACTATTTTAAGTCCCTTGGGTAACAATCTAAGTATGTGATTATTTTGTAAGTTTTGACTAACCACAATACTAATCTTATTATTGTTTATAATATCAGATAATTGTTGATGAACATTCTTTGCAGATAAAGTAGCTATATCAATATAAAATTGAGGCGCTACAAACTTTTTGTAGTCCATCATTTCTTTGTGGGAGTATGCTAAGAAAAATATATTGTATCCTCTTTTCTGAAACTCTTTAGCTAATACTTCTGTTACTCTTTGAACACCTCCAATAGTAGGATTTATTGGTGCCTCAAATAGAAATAAAATATTCATATTATTCAATCATTTTTTTTAGAATTTTCCATGATGTATTCCTTAATGATAACAATTTTGTATTAACTGAATTGTAGTCCACTGGTTTGTTCCACGGCTCGTTTCTATCTAAATCTTCAATACTTGTGTACAATCTTTTTGAAAGTCCTAAAAGTTTCAGTAGATTCGTTATTCTAGTCCCTCTATTATTGTTACTCTCAAGTATTGCGAAGTTCTTGTGATATATGATAGAGAATAGTAAACCGTGAAAAGAACGCGTAATAACAAACTCAGCTTCTGCAATATTTTTAATCCATTGTTCTATACTCACCCTATCCCATACAATAGGTTTAATGATGTAAGAACATTTTTTATTGTTGATAGGTTTTAAATGTAATCTTTTTGCTAAATTCTTGGAATAACAAACAAGTTCTGGCTCATTTGACAAAGGATAATAGACAAGTGATTTATTGGGAGTAACTTCTCCAACTAGTTCTTTATAACTAGAAAATAATAAAGTTGGATCAAGTACTAGTGAAGCGTCCAAGCCAAACGTCTTTTTTAGTATATCAACGCCAGAGGATTCCCTACAACTAATCATGTGAAACCTTGATAATAATTTTTTTATATCTTCTTGTAATTCTGGATATTTCCACTGATTTACACCGAAACTAGAGGCAAAAGAAACCCTTCTTATGTTTTCACTTCCAAAATCTAAAAAAAATAGCTTCGAAAAAGCACCAGTTATTTGGGGATTCCAGACTTGATCACTTCCAACCATATAGATATCTGCTATTGGTGGATTTTCTTTTAGTTGTTCTATAGTTGTGTACCTATGAGTCTTTGGTATATATTTATCCCAAAAAGATTCAAATTTCTTTTGGCATGGTCCAATAGAACTTAATGATGTTACAATTTTCCCTTTAAAATTTTTGTATTCACAATCGGATAGTCTTATATCAATCATTTCTACCTCATGACCTAGTTTTTGAATGGCTTTAATGGTGGCGTAAGCTTGAAGCTCTGCACCATAGTTTAGTTCGTGCCATATTGTTAAGAGTGCTACTTTCATTTCACTTTTTTATTATTGGTCGAATAATATTCTTAATTAAACAAAAAAAGGTGTTTATTTTATATCTCCATCCTAAATCCCCATATTTTTTTGCAACATATAAGAAACCTTTTGTTTTATAATCTTGGATAAATTTTTGATGGTCAGGATGTAATATTGATGGTTGTTTTAGTTGTGGCTGCATACAATTTTTGAGAGATATCCTCTCTGCCGTTTGTCCTATAGTATTCAAAAGATACCTTCCTTTTTCGGAATTTACCAAGATTAGTGACAAACCTTTATCATCTTCATATGGGGAATCCTTAGGTATTCCCCATTGATCACCTAATGAAATATCCCCAACTCTTTTTAAATTAGTGTAATAACAATGTGAGCAACTCTCTCGCATAGAAAGTCCTGTAAAATACAAATAGTTATTCGTCTTTCTGAATTCTTCTTTACCATTTTCGAAAAGAAAACTTTCTCGAGCTCCATGCCACCCAAAACGTTTATCTCTGAAACATGCTTTTATAATTTTAGAATTTCTAGTGTTTTGGAGATATTTTAGATAATCCTCCCAAATTTTTGGTGAGGGAACTCCGTGACAAATGATATCAATACAGAATAGGTTATCATGAAGTTTATTTGGTATATAGGACTTTAATCCTGCAATTTGACATGCAGTTCCCGAGAAAAGAACTTTGAATCCATCCTTTAAATCTTTTTTAACAAGATGAAATATACCTCGCATATCGCTTTGGATATACTTCGACATACGAAGAGTTGAGAGTGAATTAGAACCATTCGCCCTTTGATGCACTACTCTCCAATTTTCAGTAAATGCAGCCCCATATACAACATTTCCAGTAGTAATAAATAGTTCTGCTATAGCAAAAAAAGCACCTCCACTTTGGCTTTTCTTAAGTTGGTCTTCTTGTGCAAGTCGAAACTGAAAGGCTTGTGGAGTATCGAAATTGTCGTATCTGTAATAATTATCGTGAAATTGACATACTTTATTACATAATCCACAATTTACACATGAATCTGTATTGACTATTGGGTATAAGAAACCAAGATCATCTGGTTTCATTGTAATGGCATTATGTGCACAAATACTTGCACAAGCAGTGCAGCCACAACAATTATATTTATTATCAATATAAACCATTTATTTTGAATAATTATCAATCATATAGTGATTATAGTCAAGCATTACATTGTGTAAAAGTATACGCATCGGATTACCTCCATGTACACAAAATGATTCGAATTTATTTGACTTAGTAATAGTTGAACCAAGAGCAAAAATACAGCGTTTGGGGGTTGTAACAGAATGCATAATTTTACATTGTGCAGCAAACCAATTATCATCACCTATTTTTATTGGTCCATAACCTTTTCTAAACTCTTTCTTTTTAATATCATACAAAGGATGAAAGTTCGTATCCATTACAACACACCCCCATCCAAAAATATTTTTTTCTCCGAATTCAATAGATTTAAAAGAAATTAGCTTAATGCTAGTAGTAGCCATAAAACCATCGCCAAACGTAATGGTAGACTCTTTTCCTTGACAAATAAACGAGTTATTCCCTATCATACATGACCCTTTAAAGATTATTACCCCCCCCATTTGAGTTAAATGAATTCCATTGTCAGGATACATGTGACCACCCAATCCACCTAATCGAATCATTCCAGTTTTAATAGGAGCTTCTATTTTAATTCTACCTTTCATTTTATATATGTGTGGTTTTCTCAACCAAATTGGTAACTTCCAAGCTTGTTGAATAGGAAGGTGACGAAAGTTAAAAACAACACTATATAAAATGGAATATCTCCAAAAGGAAAAAAAGAAATGCACAATATTTTTCATTGTTTCCGTAAATATTTAATTTTGATTTTTCCGATTACAAATTTTCTCTCTTCTGGAGTTAAACCTCCAATAAATGCTACCAATATTATTGTAATTTCTGTCGTTATTATATTACAGCAGAACCGTAGAATATTTTCTTCCATTAGTGAGACAAATAGTAATGCTGGCATAATGCAAATAATAAGTAAACAGAGACATCTTAAAACTGTACTTATAAGGAATTGTTTTACAGGAAATTTGGTTATTGGCTTTAGCATTATAACCCGAAGTACGAGAGCTACAATAGAGAATATAACTATAGATAGTTGTGATAATTCAGGACTCCCTCCAAATAACAATATAAGCCATGCTACAGGAAAATTTAAAATATTCACAGATCCAACAACTAATTGGTATTTCTTTATTTTTCCTGTTGCTAACATTAAATGAATGAGTGGATAAGAGAATGATTCCAATAAGGAAAATAACATTATAATTTGTACAAATGCTGTTGTGTGTGTTGGAACTTCTTTTAGCCATATTTTTAATAAAAGTTCAGTTTCAAATATTATAGGAATAACAAAAGCCATCATAAGGATAAAAGCAAATCGACTGCTTCTAAGTACTAAGGAATGTGCCTCGTTAATATTATTACATGCGTAAGTTTTTGTAATTTGAGGTTGTACGGCTGTAAAAAAATTCTGAGAGAATTTTCCTATTGCAGTATTTACTTGTGATGCTAATCCTCTTGCTGCGTTTATTGTAGGACCAAAATAAATATTAAAGAGAATATTTATACCTTGTTCTCTAAGTAATCCTGATATACTACCTACAAAATTCCACCCTGCGAAACCAAACATTTCTTTAAATAACACCTTATCATATACCCAATGGAATGTACATTCAGAAAAATGTTTTTTGCAGTAAACTGTGTAAATAATACGAGTTATGAATGCAACCAAACACATTAATAAAGCGTAGAATATTAGTGTATCAAATGGTGAAGTCATTATAAGAAAAGCGATAGCTAAATTAGCGCATCCTTCAAATATTCCAATGTATGCAAAAGCATTCATCTTTTCATGTGCAATTAGTGATGCATTATACGGAGTGCTCCACAAATTAAATATGAAAGTGAGTAAGGCAAATTGAAGAACCCAATTAGCAGCTATGTTTCTTTCAATCGGAATGGTCATGTGTGTATTAAGAAACCAAACACCAATAGCTTCAACAAGAAAAACAACCAATAAGGCAATTGCTATTTGAATAATTAATGCTGTACTGAACACTTTATTCAGTTTTTGTTGATCTCCTTGTCCTAGTACAAAAGTAATGAATCTACTTATAGCCCCTGAAATAGAAGCCGATACCATTGAAAACATTGCAATAAAACCAGCTACAGCATTATATATGCCATAGTCTTCTACTCCAAGAGTCTGTAATACAACTCGTGATGTATAGAGGTTGACAGCCATAAGGAAAAGCATCCTTATGTAGAGCATTATCGTATTTTTTGCTATTCGTTTATTATTTGCTAAAGTATCCGACATTTTGTTGTTTTTTGCCATTGTCGTAAGCAGTCAATTTAGGGCATCCCCCAAAGAGTAGGCACTTTTCAATGACTACCTTTATTGACTTTGTTAAAAATTCGATTGTAAATTAACATTGTGGACTACTCCAGTCCGATACAAGAGGGTAAGAGTGAAGGATAATCCCTGCACCCCTCAAAGATTTTTTTGAAAAAATTACCAAGGTAGCTACAAACTGAACAGCCATGAAGCTTCACCATACTAATGATACTATGGAAAGTAGCTGCCATTTGAGCACCCAAATCACTTCCAAAATGAAATGAGTTGTTGCGTACTGTGGTTAAACAACGCACGGTTCGTTCTGCCATATTATTATCTATTGGGAAAGCTCCATCCTGTGTAAAGGCAGTCAACTCTATCTAAAAGTGGTTCAGATAGTTGAGTGCTTCCGTCAGATAACCACTTCGTTGCTCCTCTGGTTTCGCTAATTCTAAATCTAAATGCTGACGCAAATCTATTAAAAGTGACTTGGTCTCAAGGCTACCACGACGCATTGTGCGCTCTTCATTGGTTATGCCTTCTGCATCATAACTACGCTCAAGAGTATACAAACAATTTATGACATCTAAAAAAACACGTGCATTTTCGTCCTTTCCTTGTTCTAAGTTTTTTTGAAACTTGGCCCTAAGATGCGCCAAACAAACAACGTTACAGATCCTAAATTTTGAAAAAACCATACTTATTCTCTCTGTCTCTAAAAGCATTTTCTCCTCCTTCAAGAATGTCACACACATGCTCTCGTATTCCACATCTATTCAGTAATGGTATATTGACATCGTCTATTCGTGAGGAGTTATTCTCCAAACTGCCAGTAACATATTGAAATTTAATGCCTCCTTCGTTTGGCGCATTTTTCCCATTCTGATTTGCCACGATAACTTCTTCCGAATCAGCACCGACTACAATGTTAGGATTGTGCGTAACGAGTATTATTTGACGCTCTTTTTTCTTCTCTCGGATGTACTTTACCAGTTCATTGTAGATAGCCCTGTTATCCAAATTATCTTCAGGTTGGTCTATAAGTATCGGACACTTCTTATCACTAAAATCTAAAATTAACTTCAAAACGACAAAAGAACGCTTACCTGGTGACATATCTGAAAGATTGTCATTTTCATATTCAACATCAAACTTCAATTTGAACCAATTGTTAGAAAGAATATTAGAAATGAAGGTCTGCATATTATATCCATTTTTGAAAGTCAGTTCTCCTTTCAATGCTTTGTTAAAAAGTTCCGCTACACCAATCTTAATTTCCTCTTTGGTTTTCTTCTTATATTGGGTTACTGTTTCAGTAATCAATTGATTCATCGAAGATGAGCGGAGCGAGAATGTTTCATTTAGCCAATTTTCCAACTCACATTTCAATTCATAATTCGCAGATAATGTTATTTTATCATGCTGTATTCTAAGAATTGAAGCAATTGTGTTCATCAATTCCAAATATGATAAATGCTCATTAAGCAATTTTACAGCTACATCTTTACGCTCTTGGTTAATCTGTTCCAAAATTGCAGTTTCCTTATTTATCAAATCTCTCTTTGCAGACAATGCAACAACTTGTTCTCTAAGATATGCCAAGTTTTTGTTGTCTTCTAAGATTTGCTTACCTTCTTTATAGGATGTATCATTTTGAATATCAAATATTTGATTAGATAATGCTTTTACATTTCCTTCTGCTTTATCTATCAGATTCTTAATGTATTCCTGTAAGCGTAGATTCGACTCAGACATAGTATGTTTCACTTCCTCTGAGATTAAAGCCTCATATTCTGCTGTTAATCCCAAGAAAGATAACAAGGAATTTTGCACCAAAAAATCAGCTTTTTGAAGCTTGCGGAGAGTTTCCAATTCCGTCTGATATAATTGGCTTTTCCCTATCAGCTTAGCCAATTTTGTCTCGGCAGTCTGGTATTTATCAAGAATATCTTTCTTATCCGTTAATTTCTGCTGGATTGCTATTCGTTGTTTTTCAAGTTTTTCTATTTCCTTGTTAATACCCTCCTTGTCGCCCAGTGATTTTACATAAGAAAGTTTTTCTGAATATTGACGTCTTTTTTCAAAAAACGAAGAAACCATCAACTGTATGTTGGAAAATTTAGCAGCCTCTTCAGACTTAAAATTTTCATAAGCCTCTCTCTTGGAAGGATTACCTATCAAGATTTCACAAAACAACTTGTCAGAATCTTCATTTTCAATCATGTTTGCAAGTTCATTCTGGGTAAAGTATTCAATTTCTTTGTCCTCAGTCTCTTGTCCATCACGCCATATCACATGCACATTCTCACTAAGGCGACTTATAAATTCGTTGTTTGCAGAATTCTTAACACCTTGTATTTTTGCTGCAATACAAGCTAACAATGTAGATTTGCCAGTAGAACGTCCTCCTATTATTGTGTTAAGATTCTGATTAAATGGAATTTCTTGACTCCATACATTTGCCGTATTCAAAATAACATGATCAATGATGTTATAATCATATTTCAAATCTGGCTCTGTTTCTGATATTCTTACCCTTTCCTTGGGTTCAAATAAAATCTGTTTTAAGCCTTCGAATGTAGGATCAGCTTTTATCCAAGTTATTCTACCATTCTTAAAAACACCTACATCTTTCAATGAATGAGCATCGGATCCAATCACACAAGGCTTAAGACTTCGATAACTTTCTACCACCTCTGCTACAGAAGTTTTATTTCCGAGGAAATATTCTACATCAGAAGGATTTCCTGAAAGGATAATGTCTGCCATTCGCGATATTTCTTTTCTCAGAGGCTGCAGGTCTCCATCATGCTTTAAAATCCCAGCAACTCCATCTTGGCTACTGTTAGAAAGAGCTATTACAATACGCCCCTTAAAGAAATCCTTAATGACTACTTTGTGCAAACTATCAAAAGAGATAGTAAAAACATCTATACCTTTCTTTACCGCAACTGCTTCTTGTAAATCTTCATTTTTCCCTACAATACGTCCTAATCTTGCCAAATCAGAATCTACACAAGAATATGTTGCACCGTCATATAAGAACTGTAACGTAAACCACCAATACAGCGTACCCACTATTTTTCAGTGGGTTAACTGCATTAGTATTTTGAAAAAAGTTTTGATTTC